>DASWMZ010000223.1:0-2528 GCA_036399495.1 Pedobacter sp. | reverse complement strand
GAGTCTGCCATGAAAATGGTTGCCGGTACAGCGCGCAGTATGGGAATTACCGTTAACGGTAACGCTCCCTGGAATTAATTAATTCAAAAAAAGAAAGTGGCTAGATTAACTAAAAATCAGAAAAAGGCACTATCCAAAATTGAGGTAGGAAAAGCATATACTTTGCAAGATGCATCTGCACTTGTAAAAGATATAACCACAACAAAATTTGATGCTTCTGTAGATATCGACGTTCGTTTGGGCGTAGATCCCCGCAAAGCAAATCAAATGGTCCGTGGTATTGCTACATTGCCTCATGGTACAGGTAAGACTGTCCGCGTTTTAGCATTAGTAACTCCTGATAAGGAAGAAGAAGCTAGAGCAGCAGGTGCAGATTACGTGGGTCTGGATGAGTATATCGCCAAAATAGAAGGTGGATGGACAGATGTTGATATTATTATCACCATGCCTAGTGTTATGGCTAAAGTAGGTAGACTTGGACGTGTTTTAGGTCCTCGTAACCTTATGCCAAACCCTAAATCCGGAACTGTAACTACTGATGTAGGCAAAGCAGTAACCGATGTTAAAGCTGGTAAAATCGACTTCAAGGTTGATAAAACCGGTATCATTCATACTTCGATAGGAAAAGTATCTTTCCCGGCCGACAAGATTTATGAGAACGCAGTTGAAATTCTTCAAACGCTTTCAAAATTAAAACCTTCGTCGTCTAAAGGAACATATTTCAAGAGTATTCATATCTCTTCAACTATGTCTCCGGGAATTGAAGTTGAAACTAAATCAGTAGTGGGGATCTAATCATGAGAAAAGAAGAAAAACAAGAGATTGTTCAAGCTTTGTCTGAGCAGATCAAAGAGTACGGTAATTTCTATATTACTGATACCTCCCAACTAACTGTAGCAAAAACTAATGCCATCCGTCGTAAATTTTTCGAAAATGGAATTTCTCTTCAGGTAGCTAAAAATACCCTTATTCGTAAGGCGATGGAAGCAGCTGGTGTAGATTCTTCAGAATTCGACGCTGCATTAAAAGGTTCATCAACTATTTTGTTTTCATCAGTAGCAAATGCTCCTGCAAAATTAATAAAAGAACTAAGAAGAACTGGTGACAAACCTGTTTTAAAAGGAGCTTATATTGATACAGCAGTATTTGTTGGCGATAATCAACTGGAAGCTCTTGCAACGCTTAAATCTAAAGAAGAGCTTGTTGGAGATATTATTGGATTGTTGCAGTCGCCTGCTAAAAACGTTATTTCTGCACTACAATCGGGTGGAAATAAACTAGCAGGTATTGTAAAAACGTTACAAGAAAGAGGTTAATACGAACACCTGTAAGTTCGTAATTTAAAAAGTATTGATTTAAAAATAAATATAATGGCAGATTTAAAAGCGTTTGCTGATCAATTGGTAAACTTGACAGTAAAAGAAGTTAACGAATTAGCTCAGATCCTTAAAGACGAGTATGGTATTGAGCCTGCTGCTGCAGCTGTTGCAGTTGCTGGTCCTGCTGCTGGTGGTGATGCACCTGCTGCTGCGGAAGAAAAAACTTCTTTCGACGTTATCCTTAAAGAGGCTGGCGGTTCAAAATTAGCAGTTGTTAAACTTGTAAAAGATCTTACTGGTCTAGGTTTGAAAGAAGCTAAAGATTTAGTTGATGGTGCTCCAAAAGAATTGAAAGTTGGTGTTACTAAAGACGAAGCTGAAGCTTTGAAAAAACAATTAGAAGAAGCAGGAGCTGTAGTTGAGGTTAAGTAAGCTTAACTCAATAAAAAAATAGCCTTAGACTCCGGTTTTCACCGGGGTCTATTGCTGTTTCTATTGTACCCATTTTTGTTTGACTTTACAAAGACTGGGGATAATTCAATAAACCGAATAAGTCACAGTTTATTTTTTAAACTAAAATCTTAATCCATTGGCAAACAAAAATCAAAGCGAAAGAGTAAATTTTGCGACCAGCAGGCACGTGATCGATTATCCCGATTTCCTGGATGTGCAATTGCAATCTTTCAGGGAATTTTTTCAATTGGAAACTACTTCAGACAACCGTCATTCAGAAGGTTTGTTTAAAGTGTTTGCAGAAAATTTCCCAATCTCTGACTCAAGAAACATCTTCGTTTTGGAGTTTCTTGATTACTTTATTGATCCGCCGCGTTATGATATACAAGAGTGTATTGAGCGTGGTTTAACACATAGTGTTCCGTTAAAGGCGAAGTTACGTTTATCTTGTAACGATGCTGAGCATGAGGATTTCGAAACAATAGTTCAGGATGTGTATTTGGGAACTATCCCTTACATGACTCCTAAGGGAACGTTTGTTATTAATGGTGCTGAGCGCGTTATCGTATCTCAGTTACACAGATCACCAGGTGTATTCTTCGGCCAAAGCCGCCATACAAATGGTACTAAATTATACTCTGCTCGTGTAATTCCTTTTAAAGGTTCCTGGATTGAGTTTGCAACAGACGTTAACAACGTAATGTATGCTTACATCGATCGTAAGAAAAAATTCCCGGTTACCACGCTTCTTCGTGC
>DASWMZ010000222.1:0-7923 GCA_036399495.1 Pedobacter sp. | reverse complement strand
GGACCGGCTATCGAGTCGCCAAGATATGTAATGGTGTAGTTATCCATCTTTTGAGGCTCGTTTTGATAGAGCATCAAATTTTCCCGTGGCTTTTCTACTTTATCAAATCCCTCAACTGCTATTAAACCAGAGTTATTTACAGAAACTATTTCATTTGTAGCAGCCGATACCAGTGCGCCAATTAGCATTAAGGCAAAACCGATGTGGGCAACGGATGATCCCGCAAGTTTCCACTTTCCTTTCAAGGCATCTAATAAGATCTCGATATTGCTAACTATTGAAAATACTCCTGCAAAGGTTAACAGGATATACATTAAGTTGGTGTAAACCTTAGTAATGAAGACAAAAATGGCAGTGATAACAATAGCCACTAAAATAGCTTTGATGATCTTTTTCCAAAACTTACCGGCTTCTGTTTTGCGATACTTTAGGAATTGGGTGAAACCTGAAACGATTGCCACCACTACGGCAAACGGAACCTGCCATTTATTATAATGCTGAATGATATTAGGCGGCGGTGCTAGCTTTGTTCCGAAAACTGCATTAAATACAGGAATGGACGTTGTTGCGATAATCTGTAAACAGGAAATACCTAAAACCAGTGCTCCAATAAACAGCCAGAATTCCCGTGAATAAGTTTCTTCATCTTTTTGTGTAATAGGCATTGCTTTCCAGCGGACAACGATTAAGACAACCGGAATCAAAATGAAGATGCCCAGATATAAAAGTAAATGGCCGAACATGCCAAGATCGGTAAATGAGTGGACAGAGGTCTCACCTAAAATTCCGCTCCTAGTTAAAAAGGAGGCATAAAGTACCAAAACAAAACTGATAATAGTTAAGAACGTTGCAGTAAAATAGGAATGTCCGGAACTTTTATAAGCCAATATTACGTGTACTGCCGCAATTAAAGTTAACCAGGGAATGATCGAAGCATTTTCCACTGGGTCCCAAGCCCAGAAGCCGCCAAAATTTAGTGCTTCATAGGCCCAAAATGAACCCATAATAATTCCGGTGCCCAAAATCATTACAGCAAATAATGACCATGGCAATGCGCTGGCTGGCCATTCTTTATAACGTTTTTCCCATAAACCCGCTATTGCATAAGCGAATGGAACAATCATGGAAGCAAAGCCAAGAAAAAGTGTCGGCGGATGGATCACCATCCAATAGTTTTGCAATAACGGGTTCAGTCCGTTCCCGTCAGGAATTAAACTTAAATAATCAGCACGGGAAAAAATGGGACCTTCCATTGCATTACGTAACAGAATGAATGGGGAGCTTCCCACTCTTGTTCCGAGAATTTCTACTCCTATAATCATTGATGCTAGGAACGCTTGCGAAAGCATAACGGTAGTCATTACCGAATTTTCCCAGCTTTTTGCCCTCCAAATAAGAATATTAGCTAGAACTGCTTGCCAGAACATCCACAACAAAAAGCTTCCCTCCTGACCTTCCCAAAAACAGGAAACGATATAATAGACAGGCAATGCTTTTGAAGAATGCGCCCAGGCATAATGGTATTCGAAATAATGATTGTAAATAATATAATACAGGGAGGAAGCAATGCCAATTACAGCAATAGTGTTTAACCAAGTTGCCACACGGGCGATACGTTTCCATGAATCGTCGAGAGTATCTTTAACGGTGGCGAAATAATAAGAAAGAGTGGCTAAAAGTGCGGTACCGAACGATAAGATAATAAAAAATTGGCCTATTTGGCCAGGAAGCAGGTGTTCACCTGCAAACTGTATATCCATTTATAATGATTAATTAAGAAGCAGTATTTACTTCCTGAACTTCAACCTGGTCTTTATTGTATTTAGATGGACACTTCATTAATATTTTTGAAGCCTGGAATTCTCCATTCACCATCTTTCCAGTTAAAACTATTTGCTCGGAGCGCTCAAAATCCTGAGGTTTAGTACCATTGAACACAACTTTACATTCTTTGCCATTATTATCTTTCATGTAGAAAGCAAAATAATTAGCATCCTTTTTCGGATTATAAACCAACTCCTTCCCTTTGTCCAATTGTCCTACTACGTGTAATTCAGAAGATGTTTCCTGCGCGTCTGTAAAAGATCCATAAGTACTTGAATCGGCATAAGTACTAATTATGGTTCCAATTGCAATGGCGATTATAACGATACCGATTATAGCGCTTCTTTTCATTCTGGTGATTTTTTTCTTAAACGAAATTGGTTTCGCAAAATTACAAAATGCGAATCATTACTAATAAGTTTATCAAATGTACGCATTATTAAGAATTGTTCTAAACAAATGCACCAACATGGATTGGAATATCCAAAGGCCTTAAAAATATTTTGTAACAGCTGCTTTAATTCGTAGTCTTACAAAGATTAAATGACGGATAAGGAAGCTCTTTTCAAAGAAATCTTTAAATCTAACTCAAAAAAGATTTACCATTTGTGTTATGGTTATACCGGCGATGATGATGCCGCGAATGATCTAATGCAGGAAACGTTTTTAAAGGTCTGGCAAAATCTCGACAAATTTCGTAACCAGGCACTCATTTCAACCTGGATTTATCGCATCGCCGTTAATACCTGCCTATCTTGGTTAAGAGTAGAAAAAAGATTGGCAAAAGACGAGCTTACCGATAATATTATTGAAACCAAGGGTGAAGAAGTTTCTGAGAAGAACGAGCAGGTTGCGTTGTTGTATAAATGTATCTCGAAGTTAGAAGAAACTGAGCGAATTATTATTTCGATGGTATTAGATGAAATCCCTTACGCGGAAATAGCTGAAATCTCAGGTGTATCTGAAGGAAATCTGAGAGTAAAAATACATCGTATTAAAAGTAAACTGACTGAAATATATAACCGTTATGAAAGATTTTGAGGCGCTGAAGGATATATGGCATGGTCAGCTTGCCAAACCTAAAGTGAGTTATGACGATATAATTAAAGGCGTCAGAAAATCTAAAAGCAGCTTTGCAAACAAGCTTTTGATTGAAACATTGGGTATGCTGATAATTATGGTGCTCTTCATATTAATTTGGTTAAATACCAACTCGATGATGTGGACGACACATTTATCATTTTTAATACTCTTGGGATGTTGCGTTTACTATCTCTTTGTACAATTAAGCGATTATAGAAGCATTTCAAATAGCGAGTATTTACTAAAAGAGCCCCAAGAATATGTGCATTATTTAAAGAGTTATAGCCGCAAACGTTATCTTTTGAATACCACCAAATATCGTGTTTACAGCATTTTTACCGGATTAGCTTTCGGCCTTTATTTTGTTGAGATTTATTTCACCTCTCCTTTTTGGCAAACCTTGCTAGGCTTGTCGGGAGTTATTTTATGGCTTATTTTCTGCTGGTATCTTATGCGAATTTACATCCGAAAGGAACAAGAAAAGCTTAATGATATGATAAACAGGCTCGAAACACTGGAAGGCCAATTTATTTAGGTATTCGCGCCGGGAAAGTTTAAGCTAAAGGCTTAATGTGTTTGCCTGTCCGACTCAACTTGTTACAATGTTAATACCCGAACTAAGACTAAAACTATACTTGCAGCGGTGTAAGTTTGATAAACTGAATATCAAATATGTTTCGCATCAGGGTATTACAAAAACCTAGTAAAGGGCCTTAATTACATTAGACTCATGCCTGCGCAGGAATGATGCAGGTGAGTGAATCTATTAGTCTATCACTTTTCCGCCAAAATCGTCTTCATAAACAAGCTCTTTTTTGGAATTATAAAGTTTAACATAATCAGTCTCTCCACTAGTTTTGCTTATAACTTCTATACCTACAATAGCTCCCACCGATTGTGAATAAGCTATTTTATAAATAAGCGCATTATCAATGTAAATGTGTACAGTTTTGTTAATCACCTCAAGTCGTGCTTTTTTCCAGTTATGAATGTCGATGCCAAATTGAGATAAGTCTTGCATGCTACCGTTTAAATTTTTTTCCCCAAAGGTCATATCAATATACCCAGTGCATCCGGTAGTTAAAAAGTGCATATTCAAAATACCATTCAATCCAATTAATTTAAACCACATATCATTACATAATGAATTTCGTTCTTCCCGCGCATTATTTCTAAACCGGGTTTCAAATAATACATTATCTCCACTAACATTAAACTTGCGAATGTTTGAATAAGATAAGAAGTAAAAGCCATATTTCTTTTTTAAAGAATCTGCCACAAAAGAGCTTGGAGTAAACAATTTCCCTTTTGATACTAAGGAAGTTTGTGGTACAAACCATTTGGTACGCTTGTCGTGAGGGGTCATAGTGCCTTCTAAATGCCATCCTGTAGTTTTTATAAAGAACATTGTTCTGGCAATAATTTTTTTGTCACTTAATAAATAGGCCGTGTATGCTCCCGGATCAAAAAACGGTCGATAGCTAACTTTTTGTGATTTTGATAATTTTATTGTATCATCCCCAAATTCAGGAAACACAATTGAAAAGTTATCTCCTTCCAATTGTGATAAATCATGTATAAATTTAACGTTATGTGGGGATGCAGCCAATGCATTCACCGCCCTAAAATCTATACCCTTATTACTAGGGTTACGATGTAACAGCGCCATTGAGACGGCACTAACAATACCGATAATTATAAATACAAATGCAACCTTAATTCCCCCTCTGCTTTTTAAAATGCTTTGTCGTTTATATAATGATTTCACCTTCATTGGGACAGCGCTTTCCTCCAATAATTCAGGAGGTTCTTGAGAATTTATGGGATTGTGGCTTTTAAAACCCTCCCAATCTTCATAACCCAAAAATATTGCGAGTGCATTCTTAGTTTCGGCCTGAGGTTTATAATTTTCATGTGTTTTTAATTTGCCATACAATCGCTCTAAAGTGTGAGTACTTAAATTAATCAATGAAGCTTGAAAAATTAATTGCTGTATCTTTTTGAAATCTTCATAAGTCCAATGTTGACTGCTACCTCGATTTACTTTCTGCTCAATGAGGCGCAGACATTTCGGGATATACTTTACTTCAGACATTATAGGTTAGTAATCTTAAGGAGTAAGATAATTGGTTTGAAGCTCAAATATAAGATTTAGTTGCCTTTATTGTATTTATATGAGTTGCAAATCGTTTGATATTATTTAAATTTTATACAGGCACCTTGTCTTTACTATCAGTTTCCCTACTATCCTTTAATAATAAAATGTTTTCTAATACGCCGAGCTAAAAGCATCGAATTGTATGATTTTTTTCTGAACCGCAGGTTTAAAAAACAGCATCATCCTTCCATACAGCATAGTGCTGAAGATAGTTGAGACTCTTTCCTACTTGAAGCTACTTAAAGCAAGGTAGGGTCTAAGGATAGTGCAGTTTTTAATGTCATAAACCAACATTGCAAGATATGTAAGATTTCATCCTTAAAAGGATAATCATAAAGGTTAAAAAGGTTACAAATAATCACCTCTCTAATGCCTCCAATGCGTGTACAAAAAATGTACAAATTTTGTACAAACTACAAATCGTTATTTTCTAGGTTAGATATACAGTTTTAGAATTAATTAACCATGCTTATCCCCTACTGGAAATCATCGAGATTTTTTAAAAACCTTAATCTACCGCTGTAAGATATGTCCGCAAAAGTCGAGCATTAGCGAACGATAAATGCAGACACTATGTACAAACTTTGCACAAGAAAATTAGCATTTCCTTCTATATCCTAGTGTTAACTTCGAAACTCTAATTGTTCGAAAGTTTCTGTTAGAAATTACCGAGTAACCAACAAACTAACCAACATATGAATACACTTTTATTTTTAATTAAAAAACGACTCAAGAGCAAGGTACTGTTCTTATTGTTTGCTTTCGGGGGTTCGGTCTCGGCATGGGCACAAACATTTTATGTGAGACAGAACGGAGGAAGTTTGAATGGTACCGGTTCAAGTACCTCGCCTTTTCTTACAATTCAGCAGGCGCACGACGCAGCCAATCCGGGTGCTACCATACTGGTAGGCGCGGGCGTTTACCGCGAACAGGTAAACATTACTAAAAACGGCCTTATTTTCCAGCCCGAAGTGCCGGAAACCCCGAGCAATGTTACCATTAATGGTACCGACCTTATAAACTCCAACTGGGCAGCTGTTAGCAACGGAGCTTACCAAACAACACCTAGTAATTGGAAAGATTTGTATAGTCCGAGAGATGTTCAGGCGTGGGGCGGTAATCCGGACCCGGGTCCTACAAACATTGGCTATGGCGAAAACCAGCTTTTCCATAATGGCAGGATGTTAGAACACCTTCGCTGGCCGAAGAATACATCTACGGATGTTGCCATGCCTACCATGGCGAAGGTTGTGGCAAAAACGAGTGAAGTTTCCGGAGATAATGGTACTGGCAGAACTACAATCTCAACAACCGGTTTTGACGGAAATCAAAAATGGGTAGGCGCCAAGATCTTTGTTAACCTTGCTCATAATGGCTGGGATGGTCAGGGCAGGGTATTTACTGTTACAGCTGTAGCGTCAAACAGTATTACTTTTGATTATTACACTTCCAGCACAAGCGTATATTCAGTTGGAGGAGCCATTCCGGGCCAGGGATCAGCTACTGAATTCTATTTATTCAGTCCTAATCCCGCCAATATGACTGAGGCAGATATTACTGCTATGCTTGGCGACGGCGAATGGTTTAAAAAAGATAACATTTTATACGTTAACCCTTTTGGTTCAGCAGCACCCTCTACAACAGAGGGCAACGATGCTATCTATACTAAAAACCGGTATTTTGCCTTTGTTGGCAATGGTATAGCTTCTAACTACACGGTAGAGGGTTTCAATATTTTCGCCAGCTCGGTTGGAACTTATTATAACTATACCACCACCGAATCGCCCACCACGGGCTGTAGCGGTGTTAAATTTAGAAACCTGGATATAAAGTATGTATCACATACAACCCGGACCGCTGATTATCAGCTTGGCCATGCCGGTTGGACAGGGGTGGTTTTGAACGGTCAAGATCATGAGATTTCAAATTGTGTCATTAGGTATTCTTCCTCCTCGGCCATCAGTCTTCAGGGAAACAGGCATAAATGTCTAAATAACCAGATCTTCGATACCAACTATATGTTAATGCAATCGGGGGCTATCAATACAGGTCGCACCGGATTGTCTGAAGATTTGGACATCGGATATAATCTGATTGCTAATACCACCCATAGCGGTATAAACATCTATAAGTTTAGAAACAGCAATGTAAACACCCCGGGTATTGCCCAAATACACCACAATACCATCAGGGATTTCTGCCGAAGAACCGGAGACGATGGCGCCATTCACGGGTTTGGTATTGATTTTCAGTGGGCACGTTTCCACCATAATTATATTTACAATACCATGGGCCACGATTTGTTATGGGACGCTCAGGGAATTCATGGTCTATACCACGATTTTGGACACTGGGGCCCTAATGGTACAGGTACTGGTAGAATTCGATCTATTCTCGACCATAATGTAATCACGAATCTTCAGACACCTATACTTGTTAATGACGGTCGGGATCTTAAAATTTTTAATAATACCTTGATTGGAAACGGCGCTCCATTCCCTAATGGCAGATATTCAATCGGAAATTATGTTAATGAAAGTGGTTATTCTGGAGCAGAGTGGATTGTTTTTAACAATATCTTGAGTCATCCACTTAGTGATAATGTACAGTATGCGGGGGGTAATACAACAGTCAATGCACAGCAAAGCAACAATATTACTGATGCAACAATGGCTTATGTACTAAATCCCAGTACGCAGCTCTTTGTGAATGCCAGATTTGAAGGTACAGACAGAAGTTTTAGCGACTTTACCTTGGTGGATAATGCCACTACCACTGCCCGTGTGATCGATAAAGGTGATTTACAACTTTATAATTCTTCCGGAGTCGTTAATGATCCGGTACAAAATTTACCTGAT
>DASWMZ010000221.1:0-39791 GCA_036399495.1 Pedobacter sp. | reverse complement strand
TTCAAAAACAAGGTCTTGAAAATGAGTTTTCACCTCTTCCACAACCTGGTTTGATAATCTTAAACGTACATCATACATTGTCAAAAGAATGCCTTCAATCGCCAAATCCGGGTTCAACCGATTTTGTACAATTTTGATAGTATTTAGCAACTTGCCTAAGCCTTCTAATGCGAAATATTCGCATTGTACCGGTATGATAACCGAGTTGGCGGCAGTAAGTGCATTGATCGTAATTAAACCGAGGGAAGGTGAGCAATCAATGATGATAAAATCGTAATCGTCCTTCACCTTTTCGAGCACCAATTTCATCTTGTACTCGCGCTCATGCAAATTAATCATCTCAATCTCAGCACCTACTAAATCAATATGTGCAGGAAGCAGATCAAGATGCGGTGTTTCTGTTTTCTGGATCGCGTCACGAGGTTCCACATCGTTTATAATGCACTCGTAAATACTGGCTTTAATAGTTCTCGGGTCGAAACCAATTCCCGACGTTGAATTTGCTTGCGGATCCGCATCAACCAGAAGGGTACGATATTCAAGTACAGCTAAACTTGCTGCCAGATTTATTGATGAAGTAGTTTTTCCAACTCCCCCTTTTTGATTAGCTAACGCGATAATCTTACTCATTCTTTATCCTGGGTTTTCAAGGGTAATTTGCACTTGCGGAAGGATTGTATACAGAATTAAAATGCTATTTTTGCCCTTCCGGAAGCCGTTTAACAATCGCCTAAGATACAAACTTTAAACAATTTAATCAGGGCGGCACTTTTTGGTTTTACACATATTATCCACAAATGACAACGATTATCGCCAGCACAAACCGCCCGGAAAGCTATACTTTAAAAGTAGCACAACACTATCAAAAAGGCTTGGCGGAATTAGGTCACCCAAGCGAAATCCTATCGCTGGGAAATCTTCCGGAAAAGATTATTCATCCGGCGATGTACGAAACTCAGAAGATTGAGAGCTGGAAACCAATTCAAAGTTTAGTGACCCAAACGCAAAAATTTTTATTCGTCATCCCTGAATATAACGGCAGTTTCCCCGGAATTTTAAAAGTATTTATAGACGCCTGTGAATTCCCCAAAAGCTTTAGCGGAAAAAAGGCGGCACTGGTTGGAATCTCAACGGGAAAATATGGTAACATTAGAGGCGTAGATCATTTCACGGGAATTTGCCATTATATTAACTTGGATGTGCTCTCGCTCAAATTGCACATTCCGCATATCCATAAAGAACTAAATGAAAATGAAGTCTTCTTTAAGGAAGATACACTGAAGTTTACAAAGCAGCAGATGGAGAGGTTTGTGGCGTTTTGATATCAGAAACCAAAAACTCCTTACAACTGCAACAACGCCTTTAGCTTCACATATCCTGTTTTACTCACCGGCAGACTTTCACCCGATTTTATCACCACCCGATAAGAATCCTTTTCATAAGGCACCAGTTTGGTAATCTCAGGCACCTTTACAATAAAAGACCGATGCACCCTGACAAACTGCTTTTCATCTAAACTGGATTCGAAGAATTGCATCGTTTTGTTCTTCAAAAAGACACCATCGGACGTGTGGATTTTCACGTAATCATCGTAAGCCTCAAGGTATATGACATCTGTTACAGGAATAATCTTGATTGAACTGCCTGACTTTACCACAATCCGCTCGCTATGGGATGGCGAGACAGGAGCGGTCTCTAAAAGCGCCTGAACTTGCTGCTTTGCATCCGAAAGATCCTGTTTTTCGAGCCATTTTTCTACAGCCATCTTAAAACGATCCTTAGAGAAAGGTTTTAGCAAATAATCAATTGCATGCGCTTCGAAAGCCTTAATTGCATATTCATCAAAAGCAGATGTGAAGATAACTCCGGGTTTATGCTCTATCAATTCAAGCATTTCGAAACCCGTAATTTTTGGCATTTGGATATCTAAAAAGATCAGGTCAGGCTGGTGCTGCGCAATGGCTTTAACTCCTTCAAAACCATCACCACATTCGGCTATTACTTCAATTTGAGAATAATCCTCTAAGTATTCCTTTACTATTTCTCTGGCCAGTGGTTCGTCGTCGATCAATATTGCCTTTGTCATGCTTGCGGAATTTTCACGGTAGTTGTAAAAATATCATTTTCTCCGTTTGTTTCAAGCAGATCCGTTCGGGCAAATAATAAATATAATCGTCGCTTAATACTCTCCAAACCAAAACCCGTTCCGCTTTTCGGCCTCACAGTATTGGCATCGTAAGGGTTTCTAATAACCAAAACCAGATAATTTTGCTGGCATTTTGCATCGATGGTAATCGTCACTTCGCCGGTAGTATCATACAAGCCAAACTTAATGGCGTTTTCTACTAAAGGTTGCAGCAGCATGGCGGGAAGAATTAATCTATTGCAGCCTTCCTCATGCCCTATTCTGGTTATCAAACGATGTCCGAATCTAACTTTCTCAATATCAAGATAAAGCTGTAAATGTTGCAGCTCTTCTTCAAGCGAGACAAACTCATTTTCTTCTTTTCGCAACGTTCCTCTAAGAAAATCAGAAAGCTGATAAATCATGGTACGGGCTTCATCAGGCCTCCGGCCGATTAATGCGCTGATCGAGTTTAAGCTATTGAAAAGAAAATGAGGCTGCAACTGCTGCCGCAAATTGTATAATTCCGCATCCCGAGCTAAGCGCTCAGCATCTGTTTTACGACGTTCGCTTTCTTTCTGCTCTTGCTGGGTATACCATAATACACTAATCAAGCCCATGCCGCAGATCAATAAAAAAGCGATACAAAACCGTATGATTAAGGATTTATCAACAACAACTGCATAAATCTCGCTGTCACCATTAAACTTAAGCAATAACAACCTGGTGGCTGCCACAGCTAATACGGCCAGCAGAATACACCAGATTACTATATAAAAATACTTACCTCTTCCGGGCTGGTAGTAGCGTAAAGTATTACTTACAATTAGGGACGAAAAAAGAATAATAACATTACTAACAACGGAATCAATTACCAGCGTCTCGATTTCAAAACCCAGCCAGTACAGTGTTGCGCCATGCAGCGAAAGCCAGATCATCCATGCTCCTAAAAGTGATGCAAAAACCCGCTGTGATGCAAATAACGATGTAGCCACCCTGTTATACTTTAGAAGCTGCGGATATCAATTCCTCCAAAAATGGAAGTTCCTTTAATTATTAAATGCTTTTCATCAGAAATAGCTTGATTAGAAAACAAAGGACGCTTATCCTCTATACCTCCAAAAATAGCTACCAGGTCAGAAGACACTTTCCAATGTGGCGGGACGATAATTTTGGTACCACCAAATACTTGTGTAATTTCAAGTTCAACCCTGGAGTTGGTAATATCAGATTGGGTAAGAATAATTTCTGCACCTCCCATAATGGTTACGATCTCGCCGCCCTGGAAGTTCTTCGAAACAATATTCTTTTTTACTCCGCCAAATATTGATACAATATCAATATAATCGTCATTTGTTGCTCTGAAACTTGATGCGATAGGTTCATTGTTCTCATCAACTTGTTTATCCCATTCAAGGTCGGGAGGAGTTGGCTCCGTCGCAATTCCACCCCAGTTGGTGATCTTCTTTTTACCTACAATCAGGTATAATCCTAAGCCGATAATAATAATAGGCCATAAAAAATCATCAAAATCTGCCGAAGGAATTATCCGTTCCGCTAAAAAAATAACCCCGATTATGATCATGATGTATGATGAAGGATTGCGAAACTGATGACGACGGCCTGTAAATATTCCTAACCCAATAAGGAACATTGGCCAGCTTAATATCCAGTCGGGTATAAAAATACCGATGCTTTTCAAAAGCATAATGGCACCAAAAATTAACAACACTATCCCAACCCACTTTTTGCCTGTACCCGGCTTTTGATTTTTATATGATGTACGATTCATTTGCTTTTATGTATGATTCAAATGTATGGGAGTTTTAACAGCAAAGCAACAGGTATTAGGCGGACTAGATTAGGAACTCGGTGAAACGCCCCGATACGTCGGTAAACGCCTGGATCTTAAACCATTTATCATGAAATGGGAAACATATACAAAACATTTCCGTACATTCAATATTATCTTATCATAAACCAGATATTAAGTTAATGTTATGAAAACCCAAGGCTCTAAATTTTGGGGTATGCTATTGGTCATACTGGCACTTGTTGGACTTTCAACAATGAGCCAGGCGCAGAATCACAGCTTTGAATTTTATGGTAAGACGTTCAACTTTGAGTTAGACCAATCAGCAAATATTCCATTTACCCATTCTATTAGCGATAGCGCCGTTATTTCCTTTTATACTAAAATTGAAGCCGGGAAACATAGCTCGATTATTAATTCTCTGAACGACTTTAAAGCAAAGGAAAATCTAAATGACTGGCTCTATTACCAGTTGATCCGTAAAACAGCACAACAAATTGCGCCCAAGGCTGCTAATTATTATCGATACACTCTTTATAAATGGTTTCTACTTTCGAAAAGTGGCTTTGATGCCAGGCTGGCCTTAGAAAAAGATCATTTGCTTTTCTATGTTAAGAGCGATGATGATATATCCGACGTACCTTTCTATGAATGCAAGGGCAGTCAATATGTTTGTTTGAATATCCATGATTACCCTGGAATAGACTTGAAACACAATAAGATTTTCCCTATTGATCTTCAGGTTTCAAATGCTACCAAAGCATTTTCCTATAAGGTAACTCAAATGCCAGATTTTAAACCAAGCGATTATTCGGTTAAAAATATTCAATTCAGATACCGACAAAAAATATACCATTTCGACGTGAAGCTAAACCCGGATGTGCAAACCATTTTTGCAAACTATCCGGTAGTTGATTTCAAATCTTATTTCAATATTCCGCTAAGTAGCGAAACTTATAGTTCTCTGATTCCCTCGCTTAAAACCACTGTATCCGGAATGGGCCAGAAGAGAGGTATTGATTATTTAATGCGCTTTACGCGGAACGCATTTCTTTATGAAGATGATGAACGGAACTTCGGCAAAGAAAAACGCTTAACTCCCGAACAAACTCTATTTTCTGAATACAGCGATTGTGACGACAGGGCGGCTCTGTTTTTTTACCTGGTTAAGGAAATCTATAACCTGCCAATGATTGCTCTCTTGTATCCCACTCATATAACGATGGCCGTTCAGTTTGACAAGCCTGCAGGCAAGCCGATTGTTTATAATGGGAAGAAGTATTATGTGTGTGAACCTACGCCCCAAATGCAGGACTTAAAGGTTGGGCAGATTTCTGAGAAGTATAGAAATGTACGGTATGAGGTGGTGTATGCATACGAGCCAAGAAGGTAAAGACTACTAGCTTCAAATAAATAGCTCTTTCAATTGGATTGACAAAAAAAAGGCTGAATCACGATGTGATTCAGCCTTTTGCCTAAATAAGCTTTTTTAGTAAGTTTTGTTTTGTGGATCCCAGTTAGCCCATCCTGTTGTCCAGTCGGTTGTTCCAAAAGCACCGCGATAAGTAGTTGCAGTAGCACCGGTAGTTGCAGCAAATGTTCCGGCTAAAGCAGGTGAACCTGTTTGAGGAAGCAAATTAGGAGCAGCATATGTAAACGGACTTGTTAATTTCACATCTGCAACAGTTGCCACTGTTACGTTTCCTTCACTTTCAGCTTTAGTTTGCATTGTAGCTGCAGCACCAGTCTGGTCACTTGAATATGGCAATGCTAAAGCTTGAACCAGATTATTTTTAAACTCTGATGTATTGTTAACATAAGACGCCAATGTTGCAGCTGATTCGATCGAAAATCCAGCCTTTGGCCAAGCCATCATAATGGAATTATTAAAGACGAAATTCGTGCTTCTTCTCCAACGATTTCCAAAACCAATAACACCTTTGGTAGGGGTTGTAGTGTTTGGACCAATTAGAGTAAAATTGGATAAAACAGGACGGGTAGTTGGGGTTGCATTGGTAGATGATCCATCATTATCACATTCAATACCGTTATTTTGGTCTGTATCACCAAAAGCAGGATTTCTTAAGGCTAAGCCGAATTGAATTGAGCCTCTGTAACCGAAATCAAAATCAAAATCATCATCTGATGTTGCGAATGCTACAAGATTTTTGGCATTTACAGTACCTCCAAAAAATTCATACGCATCATCATTACTAAATGATACCTGAATATTTTCAAGTACAGTACCATTACCAACTCCCCCGAGAGTTAAGCCATTTATTTCGGAACTCTGAAAAGCAGATATACCAGCATATTCAATACGTACATACCGTAAAACGCCAGAATTGTCATTATCTATAGTTCCACCATAGTTTTTATTTATTCCTCCTTCTATAAGAACTTCAGTTCCCTTATTTGTTGTAGCTCTACCTAAAATAACTATTCCGCCCCAATCACCAGGAGCTCTTGAACCAGCTGCTACACCAGATGTAAATACAATTGGTTTAGCTGCAGTACCATTGGCCATTAATTTGGATCCTCTTTCTATAATCAAAGCTCCTTTTTCAGAAATATCACCTTTTATAACGGTACCTGGCTCAACAGTTAAAGTTGCACCATTGTTAACATAAACATATCCTTTTAATATCCACACTCTATCAGCAGTTAATGTCTTATTTGAGGTGATTGTTCCTGTAACAGTTTCAGGAGCAATAGGAAGTATCGGACCGTCATCTTCAGCATCATTTTCACGACATGAACTGATGGTGATAATGCTGATACTAAGCAGCAAAAAGGCAAGATTTTTAAATTTCGTAATCATCATTTATGTATTTAATTAATTATGCAATATTACTTTTATCACATTAATTCATATTGAATTTAATGTTAAGTTTATGTGCTAACAGTCGCCCAATCAGCGCTTAAGAGACAGATTATAGGCAAAGGACAGGGACATAGTCCTACCGGGATTAAATGAATTTATAGATCTATCTTGTGACTTATTATAAGCCTTTTTATCACTTAAATTTTGATAGGTCGTGATGTCTTGATTCAGCAGGTCGGAGATATTAAATTTTATCTCGGCCCTATTAGCCATAACCCTTTTGCTCAATTGGATATCAATCAAATCACGTGAATTTTCATAGATGGACGGATAACCTTCCAAACCGACATCCGCGATACGTTGCCCTATCCTGTTATATAAAATACTAGCTCCAAAGTCATTTTTCGAATTATTGAACTGTATTCCAGTATTGATAAGGTAAGGCGATTGACCTTGCAAGGCTCTATCTTTTTCAAATGCTAATGTGTTTGATAGGTCCACCTTTGATTGTATATAGGCAAAATTGGAAAACAGAATCAGATTCTTCAACAGGGCTGACTCTTCATTGATAAAGCCTAAACGTTTTCTAAACTCAATCTCAAAACCGTAGTTTGTAGCAGAACTTGCATTGGCAAATGTTCTTAGTCGGCTATTTACATTACTCCCTGCAGGAATGATTTGTTCGATTGGATTATTAAACCTTTTATAGAAAAGTCCGGCCGAAAATACTTCCCCCGATTCTGGATAATATTCATACTTGACATCTGCATTCAAGATTTTAGTTCGAACGAGTGAAGGGTTACCTGATACAGTGCTGTTAGTTATAAAATCATAATATTGAAACGGTGCAAGTTCGCGTAATTCGGGCCTGGCTACGGTTTTAGATGCAGAAAACCTAAAATTAGTTTTATCAGTTGCATTGTAGGTTAAATTAAGAGATGGCAAAATGTCAAAGTTTGTTACATCTGCGTTGACCTTTTCATTTGAAAAACCTTTTGCGTCTAGGTCTTGATTATAAAACTCAGCTCTCGCTCCCCAATTAACTCTTACTTTTTTGCCTACACGATTATCAAACATAAAATAGCCCGCATATACATCAGATAGTGCAGTATATTTATCGTTATTGTTTGAGATTTCATTTAAGATAAATCCATTAACCCCTATATTTTGGTTAGCAAAAATTTGGTCGATGGGTTGAGTTGTGATTGAATTATCAAATGTTGAAGAAGCCGGAACATATCCCAACACCCTAGCCGAAAACTTTCTATCTTTTAGTAAGGCAAGCCCGCCTAACTTTAAGGTACTTTTCTGCTTACTGAGTAAGAATGGAATACTTAGGGAAGCCGAACCACCATAAGCATATTCATCAAGCTTACTATAAAAACGGCTTAAAGGTCTACTTCCTGATGATGTATTTTTAACCTCTGCTGTATAAGGGACGCTTGGATCATCGCTTAGCGATATAGGTTTTGAGTACGAAGCTATCCTTAAATCGGGCTGATCTCGAAAAGTAAATGTGTAGTTGAGATTGTAATTCAACTTCCAATCCTTTCCTAACACGTGGTCGCCATCAAACTGATTATTTACAAGAATTTTATCAGTCGGATCAATCGAATTACTTTGTCTGGCAACTCCTCCATCCGTATCAGTTCCCACTCTGGAAGTATATACCTCTTCAAATGACTTGTTTATTATGTTTTTTATAGAAAACTTACTCTTGTTGATTTTATATGAGAAGTTAGCAAGCAAACCCACATTGGTAGAATACCTAAAAATGTCATCCCGGTAATCTAAGGATGCTACTGGTGTGTCATAGTCATATCGTTGAGCATTATTAAAATTCTGAGCATTTCGATACGTAAGTGAAATAATACTCCCAAACGAGCTAGAGTTCTTAAATGATTTTACCGCTCCCCATGCTAATTGGTAATTTTTTATTGGAGCCGCATTGTTGTTTGCTAATGCGAATGAATTAGGCATTAAGCGAGTTTTGTCAATTTTTTGATCAACAGACAGAGAATTAAATTTTTGACGCGATCCCGGAAAACCTTCTGGAATTTGGCGACTTCCGTCATCAAATCCTAGAGCATCGTAATCTCTACGCGGACCGGATTTAAAATTCTTAAAAGTTGATTCGCTATTGTATCCCAAACCCAATGAAAGATTTAAAAAGCTTTCACTTGGGAAATCTTTGGTGTTAATTGTAACAACTCCACCAGAAAAGTCACCCGGAAGGTCAGGAGATGCAGTTTTGTTAATCACAATACTTTCAACCATACTAGATGGGATTATATCGAATGAAAAAGCTTTTCTGTCTGGTTCTGAACTTGGCAGCTGTGCATTATTGAGCCTAGCAGAATTGTACCTATCGCTTAATCCCCTTACTACAACAAATTTATTATCCTGAATACTGGCTCCACTCACCCGCTTTAATACATCTGATGTATTACGGTCGGGTGAACGACGAATTTGTTCAGACGATATACCACTAGATACCGTAATGCTATTTTTCATTTGAATTAATAGCCCACTAGTAGACTCCTGCTTTGCAGTTCCAGTTATCACCACCGCATCCAGCATTTGCCCGGACTCTTCCATCACAATATCCAGGTTAGTTACCTTACCAGATACCACCGCGATATCAGAGATTTTTTTAGTAGGATATCCTACATATGAAAACTCAACCGTTAAATTTCCGGTTGCTAATCCTCCCAGCGTATAGCGCCCTTCCACGTCACTTGTAGTACCCTTACTGGCTCCTGTAATTTTCACAGACACTCCAATAAGCGTTTCACCTGTTTTTTTGTCGGTAATTTTACCCACAATTTTACCTGTACCTTGTGCAAAGGCGCTTGAGGTAACAACTCCAAGAATAAATACGAGAGCTAAGATTCTGATAATGAGATTATGCTTCACTTTACAATGTTTTGATTCACTGCAAAAGTATTACCTCATTATTACCTGCGTGTTACCTCAGCATTAAAGAAAAGTGAGTTAAAGGTTAATTTAAAGTTAAGCACCTCAAACTTTCGGAGGCCCAAATCTTTAAGTTTTCATTAAGATTACATTTTCTCAATACAATCATAACACAAGCTTAAACCTGAATTAACCTCAACCATAATAACGGGAGATAGATTTGCAGACAAGTTAATTCAATCGAAATGAAATCTTTATTACTCAAGAAAAATCCTTTAATAGTTGCTTTTGCAGTTACTGCATTATCAACTGCGAGTCTTACAGGCTGCAAAAACGACAAAGTGGCTTTAAGTTCAATCAATAAAAAAATTGTGCTTAAAGACTATTCCGTAACACCTGCTTTAGTAAAACCAATGCCTGGGTTTACCGACCTTGATCTTTATTCATTGATAAGCAGCGCCGACGTACTAAGCGAATCACCTGATTTTATTTTTGGTGGATCAGCGGATGGATCTGGTATCGTAAAAAACCCTGAGGGTGGTTATTTTATGATGGTTAACCATGAAGACAATAGAGCCGTTTCAAGAGTAACGCTTGACAAAACTTTTAAACCCATCAAAGGTGAGTATGCTATGAACTCAAATGCAGGACAATGGCGCTTATGTTCAGCTACTATGGCAACACCGCAGGAACACGGTTTCGGACCATTCTTTTTGACCGTTGGCGAAAGTGATGTAGAAGCACTTACACATAATATTGATCCTCTTCAGAAAGTTTATGACAAAGCTCAGCCTCGTGTAATTGCAGGTCTTGGCCACTGGAGCGGAGAAAATGCTGTTCCTCTTCAAAAACATGCTTATCCAGGAAAAACAGTTGTTATAACCGGAGAAGATGCGTCAGATGCGTCAGGAGGTCAGGTTGCTTTATATGTTTCTAACTCTGTTGGTGATTTAGACAACGGTTCGCAGTATATGCTTAGACGCAAAGATTTAAATCAGCGTGAAACAGACATGACTGAAGGAACTTCTTATGATGTTGAATTTGTTAAAATCGACAACCACAAGAACCTTTCGGGAGCTCAAATACAAGCATTAGTAAATCCGCTTAAAGCGATTAAATTCGGACGTGTAGAAGATTTAGACTACCGAAAAGGAAGCAAAGACGCAGGACGTGATATCTATTTTAACGTAACCGGACAAGCAGCAAACGGAGCGAATGCTGACAATTCAAGAACCGTTAAGGGTCGTGTTTACAGACTTGTACTTGATGAAAATAATCCATTAGCGGGAAAACTAGAGTGTATTCTAGATGGCGACAAAGTGAACGGAAAAGCAGCAGCTTTCCAGAATCCCGATAACATCACTGTGACTAACAACTACGCATATATTCAGGAAGATCCTAATTCTTACGGTAATGAGACTCACGATGCTTATATCTACCAATATAACCTAATCACAAAAGAGCTTAAAGTTGTATTTGAATTAGATCATAGAAGAGGCGATACAACTTATGGTGCAACTGCCGCTAGAGGCAATTGGGAGTATGGTGCGCTGATTGATATTTCAGAGATGATCGGAAGTCCTGATACATTCTACCTTTGTGTACAGCCGCATACCTGGAAATCTTCAAGATTTGTGCGTCCTGACGGAGGAACTGCTGTTCCTGTTACTGAAAATCAGGGAAGTCAGATTGTTGTAATCAAAGGCTTAGCAAGATAATTTATTGAAATTCATTTATATCCTCTGGCCGCAAGGCCAGGGGATTTTCTATTTAGAGATGCACGTACTAAAATCCGCTTTAATCGTCTTTCTTGCAAGTTTCGTTTTATCCTGCAGCACAGCCAACAGTGAATCGAGCGAATCAAAGATCAAAAATTATCATCTCCAAAACATCGCTACTGCGGATACACTGGCAAACCAATTAAAACAGGCTGTTGAAAGTAACGCTCCGGCTGATAGCCTGAAAAAGCTTTTTTTAGAATGCAGACTAGCATATAAGCGGACTGAGTTCTTATCAGAATATTACAGCGCTACAACCTCGAAAGCTATAAACGGAGCTCCGATAGATGACATTGAACCCGATGATCCGCACCGGATTATAGAGCCATCCGGATTCCAGGTTATCGAACCCTTCATTTTTCCTAAATACAACACCGCTGATCAAACCATTTTAATAAGCGAGTTAAACACTCTAATCGCTTTTTACAAGCGTCTATACACCGTAGCCGAAACAAGTCCGTTTACCAATGAACACCTGTTTGATGCTTGTCGCCTGGAAGTATTTAGGATTATTACGCTGGGGATTTCGGGATTTGATGCGCCATTAGCGCAAAATTCCATGGAAGAAGCCAAGGCTGCTTTGGTTCCGGTTTCATATACGTTAAGCCTTTATCAGGATAAGTTTAATGAAAATGATGAAGCACTTTATAATCAAACACTAAAGTTGATTGAAAACGCATCAACATACCTCAGCAATCATAAAGACTTCAACTCCTTTAACAGGATGGAGTTTATTACCGATTATGCAAATCCATTAAGTGCAAATCTGTTAAATTGCAGTAAAGTGCTCGATATCCCTGTATTGAAAGAGTTGAGGGCATTAAAAAGCGATGCGGCAACTTTATTCGAATCGAATGTTTTTGATCCGAACTTTTATACATCAAATGAGGACGCACATTATACTGAGGAAAAGAAAGCACTTGGCAGTTTATTATTTTTCGATCCGGTGCTATCCGGCGATGGAAACCGGAGTTGCGCATCATGCCATCAGCCAGGCAAAGCCTTTACTGATGGACTACCAAAAAACAAAGCCGTTAGCGGAAACAAGTTAGTTAAACGAAATACGCCTACTGTTTTAAATGCGGGTTTGCAGGCATCGTTATTTTATGATAGCCGGGTATCGTTCTTAGAAGATCAGGCTACCGCTGTAATTACGGATGAAGATGAAATGCACGGCTCTTTAGATGCTGCGGTAATGAAGTTAAAGCAGAGTGAGGAGTATTCTTCCCTGTTCAAAAAAGCTTTTCCAAAAGCCAAAGACGCAATTACCGATTACAATTTGAGAAACTCGATTGCGTCCTATATTCGTTCTCTAAGCAGCTTGGATTCAAAATTCGATAAATATGTAAGAGGAGATAAAAGCCAGTTAAAATCTGCTGAAGTAAAGGGTTTCAATTTATACATGGGAAAAGGAAAATGTGGAACCTGTCACTTCGCACCCTTATTTAACGGAACAATTCCTCCATCATACATCAAAACCGAATCGGAGGTTATTGGCGTTCCGCTTTCAGCAACGTCCAAGACAATAGATAACGACAGAGGGCGATTTACTAATCGTCAACTCCCACTACACGACAATTCATTCCGCACTCCCACTGTAAGAAATATCGCGTTAACTGCGCCATATATGCACAACGGCATTTACAACAGTTTAAAAGAAGTGATTGATTTTTACAATGATGGCGGTGGCTCAGGACTTGGGATTGAACTGGAAAACCAAACTTTACCTTTTGATGAATTAAAACTTAGTAATGAGGAAAAGAAAGATATTATTGCATTTTTAAAAACGCTTTCCGACAATTCAAAGGCTAATGATATTCCGAAAGAGCTTCCGGCTTTTGATGGAGGTAAAAGAAGAGCAGTAAAAATTATTTATTAGGCGACTCAACCAAATCGCTTACAATCTTAGCCGATAGTAAGGCGAGTGGGATTCCTCCGCCAGGGTGAACACTGCCCCCGGCAAAATAAAGCCCTTTTAATTTAGAGGTAAAATTGGGGTGGCGTAAAAATGCCGAGAACTGATTATTCGAACTGGTTCCGTATAATGAGCCTTGATAAGAGGACGTTTTAGATTCGATGGCTCTCGGGTCTAGGATTTCTTCACACTCAATTAACGGCTCAATGTCCCTGTGTAAAAGCCGGCTTAGCTTTTGCAAAATATTCTTCCTGGCTTCCGCGATTAAGCGATCCCAATTCTGATCGGTATTTGCAGGAACATTGATCATCACAAACCAATTTTCGCAGCCTTCGGGAGCATCATCCGCCTTATATTTTGAGCTGATGTTTAAGTAAATTGTCGGGTCCTGATAGATCATCTGCTTATCCCAAAGCACTTTAAACTCCTCTTCATAATTATCGCTGAAGAAAATATTATGCAAATCAAGTTCGCCGAAAACTGATTTTATTCCCCAATAAAATATAAGCGCTGAGCTGCTTCTTTCCTGATTTAAAGTTCGCTCTGGTGCAGGATAATCTGGCAAAAGCTTTTTGTAAGTAAACCAGGCATCCATGTTCGAAACAACTATTGAGGCAGGTTCTGCGATCCCGTTCACCTTTACAGCCTTAACTATTTTATCATCAATAATTATTTGGTCTACTGCAGTATTGTAGATAAATTCTACCCCACAGCTTTCAGCAAGTTTCACCAAGCTTGTTGTGATTTCGTACATACCTCCTTTCGGAAAAAACGCACCATAATGATATTCGAGATGCGGAATTACGTTTAACGTAGCCGGAGCCTTGTAGGGATTAGATCCATTATAAGTAGCATACCGGTTGAATAGCTGAATCGTTCGGTTATCTTTAAAAAAAGACTGGTTTGCGGCATTCATATTCCGCATCGAATCAATCTGGGTAATCTGTAAAAGTGATTTTAAAGTATCAGTATCTAAATAGGTCTTAAGCTGATGTAGAGATTTCTCCAGGAAAACATGGTTGGTGATAGAATAGATCTTTTCACTTTTTTTAAGGAAGTTTTTTACAGACTCAACTGAATCAGCAGTTTTAGTGGCAATTTCTTCTGCGAATTTTTCTGTATCCGACCAAGCGGTTATCCTTGTGCCGTCTTCATAAAAATAGTTGCATAAGGTATCAAGTCGCTCATATTCAAAAAACTCACGTGGTTGCTTACGGGCAAGAAGAAATAATTCATCAACATACTGCGGCATCGTAAACAGACTTGGGCCGGCGTCAAAACGATAACCGCCTACTTCAATTTGAGATAATTTGCCCCCAGGATACGCGTTTGCTTCATACACTTTAACCGCAAAACCTTTTTCCGAGAGTCTGATTGCTGACGCAATTCCCGCAATACCCGCCCCTATTACGATTGCTTGCTCCATTTAAGAATTGACTTTATTTCTATTTATTGCGATTTACATAGTACGAAATTATAATCGCCACAATAAAAGTGATGCTAACAACCAAAAAACCCAGCTTACCCTGCTTCTTATCTTTTAGGATGATGGAGTATATGGCTATAATAAGCGGCACTACAATTACCAGAGCGAATATGATCGACGTTGATTTCATAAAAAATTATTATTTGGCACTAGAAGATCATTCTTGCTAAAGGCGAAATACCCTGTCCTACAAAATCCTTCGCTAAAAACTTATAATAACCGGCTATCGCGATCATCGCGGCGTTATCGGTACAAAATTGGAAAGCGGGAATAAATACATTCCAATCATGCTTCGTTGCTGCCTCTTGTAAACCTTCCCTAAGCCCCGAATTTGCAGAAACCCCGCCTGCAATCGCTATATCTTTAATGTTATATTCCTTGGAAGCCTTTGCCAATTTTGACAAGAGAATGGTAATGATTCGATGCTGTACTGAAGCACATATATCCGCCAGATTATTCTCGACGAAGTTTTCGTCAAGCTTTTTTTGATCTCTTACAAAATATAAAATTGAAGTTTTCAATCCGCTAAAGCTGAAATTTAATCCCGGGATTTGCGGTTCGGGAAAAGAGTAAGCCAAGCGGTTTCCTTGTTTGGCATATTTGTCAATCAACGGACCGCCTGGATAAGGTAAATTCAGGATTTTGGCGGTCTTGTCGAATGCTTCACCCGCAGCGTCGTCCATCGTCTCACCAACTATCTCCATGTCAAAGTAATCTTTAACCAGCACTATTTGTGTATGTCCTCCGGAAACGGTTAAACACAAGAAAGGAAAATGAGGCTTAGGATCTTCTATAAAGTGGGCCAGAATATGCGCCTGCATATGATTTACCTCAATAAGTGGGATTGAAAGCGACAGGGTAAATGCTTTTGAAAATGAAGTACCTACTAATAAAGAACCCAGTAAACCTGGCCCACGGGTAAAAGCTACTGCGTTAACGTCTTTTTTGCTTATTTTAGCAGTTGCAATAGCTTCTTCTACAACCGGAATTATGTTTTGTTGATGTGCTCTCGAAGCAAGTTCGGGAACCACACCACCATATTTCTGATGGACTAGTTGATTAGCTATACTATTTGATAGTATTATTCCGTCTATACATACAGATGCTGAAGTTTCATCACACGAGGATTCGATGCCGAGGATTATTGCCAAAACTTGATCTTAAATTTTTTGTTTGTTTTTAAACCGTAAAACTATCAAAAAAGTACTCAAAATAACGCTTTGGACAATTACAGTATTAATTTTACTGGTCGCCGCCTTGTTATTTTCTTTACGATACAAACCTGTTCAAACAGCGATAGCGAAAAGAGCTGCTAAATATCTGTCAAAAGAGCTTAAAACAACTGTTTCAATAGATGGCTTATATGTTAAACCATTCAAGTCTGTTGTACTGGAAGGCTTATATGTTCAGGATCTGGATAAAGATACCTTGCTACATACACCCAAACTTACGGTCGATCTCAATTACTTTTCTTTAAAAGAACGTATCGTTTCGGTTAATACCATTCAGCTTGATGATGGTAAGTTTTTTCTAAAAACCTACAAAACCGGAAAAACCAACGTCCAGTTTATCGTAAATTACTTCAATACCGGAACAACTAAGCCGAGCAAAAAACCCAAAAAGAGATATGACCTTAGTTTTGACAAGGTTGTTCTCAACAACATTGATTTCAGATACAAGAATTATAACCGGGTTAGTATTCTTAAGCGAATCAACTTTGATGACTTGCATTTGCAGAATTTGAGTACAACCGTTTTAGACATCAATACCAGAACTCATTTATTTGAGGCCGAAATCCAGAACCTGAACTTTCGTGAGAAGAGTGGTTTTTATCTGAAAAACTTGAGCACGCATGCCGCTATCGACAGTAATCAAATGGTGTTTAAAAAGCTTCTCTTGCAAACGCCAACCAGTCAGTTGGAAGATTATTTGTTTTTGAAATACAAAAAATTTAAAGATTTAAATCAGTTTGTAAGCAAGGTTTATCTCGATGCCCGTTTAAAAAATACACGTATTCACACTAAAGACCTTTCCTACTTCGCCGACAATCTTCCTCAAAATCTGGCTGTAACGTTAAAGGGAAATGTAAGCGGATATGTAAACGATCTTAAAGCTCGCAACTTTATGGCCTCCGCCGGACAAGCGACTTACGTTAAAGGAGATTTCGATATAAAAGGACTTCCCTCCGCAAATAAAATGTATTTGAATCTGCGCTTTGCTCAGATGAATAGCAATAAGAAAGATGCAGATCGATTAATCAAACTGGCAACTGGTAAAACAAATCAGATTCCACCAATAGCCGCTAAATTTGGCAACGTAAGCTTTAAGGGAAACTTTACAGGATTTCTGAAAGATTTTAAGGTAACAGGGGATATCAAAAGCGCACTTGGAAGGGTTAGTACAAACCTGCGCATGAACCTGAACGGGGTAGCCAGATATTCTGGTACGGTTAAAGCTTACGACTTTAACTTAAAAGAACTTCTTAATCGGAATGACCTCGGACGCACAACTCTTTCAGCTAACATTGTTGGCCGCGGATTTAACCTAAAACAAATTCAGGAAGACATAAAAGCTGATATTACTTATTTTGATTATAAAGGCTACCGCTATTCTAATGTAAATATCAACGGCAAATACAATCGCAGTTTTTTTAATGGGAAAATTGACATAAACGACCGTAATATTAAACTTAATTTCCTTGGCGGGATTGATTTTACTTCAAAGTTGCCTGCTTTCAACTTTAATGCAAAACTACGGCATACCAATTTTCATAAACTGGGCTTTAGTAAAGACACTGTACAAATTGATGCTGATTTCCATACTGCTTTCACCGGAAATAATCTCAGTAATATCCAGGGAAATCTTCAGTTGAGCAAAATCAGGATGACCACTCCGCAACACTCCATTGTTGTTGATTCAGTTTATGTGCGGGCTAAAGGAATAGGCAATTCTCGGTCGCTGACCATAAACTCTGATATTTTAGATGCAGGCATTAACGGGCAGTACGATTTAAAAACACTTCCCTATTATTTCACATCGGTTGTAAAACAATACATCCCCTCATTAAAAGTAAAAACCGGCAATAAAGGAATTCAAAACTTTGATTTTACCCTCAACTTAAAATATTTTGAGCCAATAAGTGTGATGTATATTCCGGCTCTTAAAATCCCGGAAGGGGCAGAATTTAGAGGGAAGTTTATTTCGGCGGAGAATGTGGCAACATTAACCGGCTCCAGTTCTCTAATAGAATATAAAAACATCAAAATCAACAATTTCATTCTTGATGAATCTACTACATCGAAAGCGCTTAACGTTTTTTTAACGGCCGATAGAATAGACCTTAATCAAAATCTTTATATCAAGAACGTCAATGTTGCTAATATCTTCAGAAATGACAGTCTCTCGTTTAACGTTAAATTATCTGATAAGGACGCCATCAATCAACTCGATTTAAATGGATTGGTTGAATTTAACACCAGCGACTTTGCAAGCTTAAGTCTCCTGCCTTCCGACGTAATCATTAATAGGGAAGTCTGGAGTATCGTAAAACAGGTACGTTTTAATTTTGATAAAGGAAAAGTGGCGATCAAAGATTTCGCGCTCTTCCGCGATGATCAGTATCTTACACTTGACGGAATAATTTCGACCGATCCGGAGGATAAATTAAATGCGGGATTTAAAAACTTCAAATTAGACACCTTTAATCCACTCACACAATCTAAAGGCATTATCCTTGGGGGAGAATTAAATGGCAATGTTGGTTTGTCTTCAATCACCAAAGCTCCAAAAATTGAGTCTGATCTGGTAGTTGATTCCTTGGTGATGAATAATATCCCTATCGGCGAAATGACTTTAGTTGCCAATCTCGATGATCGGACCAAATTAGTTGATATGGTTTTGAACATCCAAAAAGATGGGAAAGAAACCATGAATATTGCCGGAGATTATAACGCCAACGCCGATAAAAACACATTGAATCTTAAGGTAGATATGGATAATACGGAGCTGATTATCTTTCAACCGTTTATGAAGCACTTAGTTTCAAACGTAACAGGCCAGGTTTCATCGCATTTAACCGTTACAGGGAATGTTCTCGACCCCCAAATTAACGGCAACGCTCGGTTGAAAAATGCTTCAATGGTAATAAATTACCTCAAAACACCTTACAGAATAAACGACGATGTAACAATCAAAAATAGCGTGATCGATCTTGGTGAACTAGAGATTACCGATATAAAAAATAATACTGCTATCGCCTTTGGTACAGTTAATTTAAAGAATCCAAAAGTTCCAGTTGTAGATATCAGGATTGAAGCAGGATCGCCATTTATGGCACTAAATACTACTGCGAAGGACAATCCATTATATTACGGAACTGCGTATGGAGTTGGAACCTTTGAATTTAAGGGGCCCACAAATAATATGCGTATTAATATCACTGCCGAAACTCAGGAAGGAACCGTATTTAATATCCCTCTAAATTCGGCGGCAAAGGTTGCTAATAATGATTTTATCACTTTTGTAGCGAAAGATTCTTCATTGACTCCTAAAAAGCTTCCAAGCTTTAATGGTTTGGCGATGACGCTAAACCTAAAAGTTGACCAGAAATCGAAAGTAAATATCATAACCGACTTGGGAATTTTAAGCGGCCGAGGAAACTCCGAAGCTCTAACATTGAACATCACAAGTTTTGGCGATTTCCAGATGTTTGGAAGTTATCTGATAACAAGTGGAGAATTTCAATATACGGCACAAGAATATATCAGTAAAATCTTCGAAATAAGACAGGGAGGCTCCATCCGATGGACTGGTGACCCAATTGAAGCTGAGATTAATTTAACTGCAGTTTATGCCCAGCGGGCAAATACAGCGCCTCTTTATGAGGCTGCGAACCGCAAAGGAACCAATCAGGCACAAACAGTAATGGCAGAAGCGGTAATGACACTAAGCGGTGCATTAACAAGGCCTGATATCAAGTTAGACATAAACTTTCCGCAAGACCCTTATATAAAAGACGAGTTGCAAACGTATTTAAGTGACATAAACAATCGAACTCAACAGGCGGTTAGCTTTATTGCCCGGCGGGCGTTTGCGTCTAATACCGGCTTAAAACTTAACGCTGTTAATGAAACTATGGTTAGCGCAGTTACCGAACTAACCTTTAATAAGCTAAATAATATACTTGCGCAAACATTAAATCTCAGAACTATCGATCTGAACGTGCGCTCTTTAAATGATGCAAGTGCTACATTTCGGTTTTTCAATAACAGATTAACTATCACCGGTGGAGTAGCTGATAGGCGTTCCGGATTAAGCTCATTCAGCGTGATCGGTAATGGGAACTCCGTAGCCAGAGATGTAGAGGCCCAATTAGCAATTAAGAAAGATGGCAGCTTAATAGCTAGAGCATCGAACAGGTTAAATAACCGTATTATCTTTAATAACAATAATAATAGTAGCCAGGAATATGTTAGTGCTATTGGGTTAGTTTACCGGAGAGATTTTGACACTTTAGGCGAATTTTTGCGGGCGATATTAGGCAGAAAAAAAGAAGAAGAACGCAAGGAAGAAGAGCAACCTCAAGCACCGCCTCCACCTATTAACACCACTCCTTCCATCGTTATTGCACCGGTTTCATCAGATCCTAAAAGATCAATAACAAACTAGTTTCCCTTTTTTAGGATATTATGACCCATCTTATCACGCTTGGTTTTAAGATATAGTTCGTTGTGAACATTTGATGCAATTTCAATAGGTACGTTATCAACTATTTCAATACCATAGCCTGTTAAGCCGGCTCTTTTGGTAGGATTGTTAGACATCAGTCGCATTTTTTTTACACCCAGACTTCGCAATATCTGAGCACCAAGACCGTAATCCCGCTGATCCATTTTAAAGCCGAGTTTCAAGTTGGCTTCAACAGTGTCAAAGCCATTCTCCTGAAGATTATAGGCGTGAAGCTTGTTTATCAAGCCGATTCCCCTCCCTTCCTGGTTCATGTAAATGACAATTCCTTTACCTTCCTTCTCTATCATTTCCATGGCTTTATGCAATTGCGGACCGCAATCGCATCGGCAAGAGCCAAATATATCTCCGGTAATACAAGAGCTGTGAACGCGTACCATAACCGGCTCATTCTCTTCCCATTTACCTTTTACCAATGCAATGTGATGATCTCCTGAATCCAATTGTGTATAAGCAACCATCTCAAAATCGCCCCATTGGGTAGGCAACTTTACAGAAACCTCTTTTTTAATTAGCGATTCGGTACATAACCTATAAGCGATTAAATCTCTAATGGAAATTATCTTCATGTCGAACTGCTTTGCAAGCAGCATTAATTCGGGAAGGCGGGCCATTTCACCCTCTTCATTCATAATCTCGACAATAACTCCCGCTGGTTCGAAGCCAGCCATAGCTGCTAAATCTGTTGCCGCCTCGGTATGACCGGCACGACGTAAGACCCCACCATCTTTTGCTCTTAACGGGAAAATATGTCCGGGCCGCCCTAATTCATCCGGAGATGTAGCGGGATCAATAAGTGCATGTATGGTTTTCGATCTGTCGGATGCGGAGATACCGGTAGTACAACCGTTCCCAAGCAAATCAACAGAAACGGTGAAGTTAGTTTCATGAGATGTTGTGTTTTTTCCAACCATTAATTCCAGGTTGAGCTCATCACAACGCTGGTGAGTTAAGGGAACACAAATTAATCCCCGGCCATATTTGGCCATAAAATTTACCACTTCGGGAGTGGCATTGCGGGCAGCGGTTAAAAAATCGCCTTCGTTTTCCCGATCTTCATCATCTACAACAATGATAATTTTACCCGCTTTAATATCCTCTACAGCCTCTTCAATTGTATTGAGCTTAATATCCATTATGAAGTAAAATTACAGATATCCATTTATTAGTGGGCGTAGGAATATAATCTTGAAGTAAAAGATATTAGTGGTTTTAAGTTAAACCAGCAGACTGGAGAACTCACTTATCAGCTTTTAAACTCAATGATTTGGAATTTAACTTTTGAATTTTGAATTATCATCAGCCCTTCTTTTTCTTAATAAGCCTCAGGAACTTTTGCTTGTAGCTATCGGTATCAAAGATCACAGAATCTACAGCAGCTTTATAAGTTAGAAAAACTCCCAGGGGCGCTAATACAATTAGGGCGACCCACATTCCGAAAATTGGATCTATTGTTCCCGCTTTCGCCGATTTCTCACCAATGGTAGAAATAATATGATAGATAAGGAAGAAGATGATTGACATTACCACAGGTAAGCCAAGTCCTCCTTTTCTGATGATGGCTCCTAGCGGCGCGCCAATAGAGAAAAGAACTAAACATGATACAGCAAGCGTAAACTTTCGCTGATATTCTACTATAAACCGGAGTATGCTTTTTTTGTAATCATCGCTTTCGGTAACCTTTAAAGCGATTCCTTGTTTAACACTCCGCATTTCGGTTTGAGCAAATTCTATAGACCGTCTGCGTGCGTTCGCGGGTAGAATTTCTGTAACGTTTTTCTTATAGCTTGGAATTTGGCCTGCCTTGGATGCAGGGGTGGATATATTTCTTCCGGATACCTTAATCAAAGGTAATACTTGCTTACTGTAGGCTCTTGTCACACTGTCGCTCACCTTTATCGTAGAATCCTTATAATATTTCAACTGTTTGAGATTCATCATGGCATAACTGCTCTTGAACAGATTTTCATCAGTTCTGGTCGTTTTAAAAGATGATAAATCAAACTTTTGCGTAGACTCTTTAAACCTAAAACGGGTAAAACGCTGCCGCGGATTATATGATCCATCGCCCGTATTTTCTTCATATCGAACTCCGTCTTTAAGATTTAAAATTAAGAAACTTTCATCTGCAGTTTTAGTCATTACTGCTTGTTTGGCTCTAACTACAACATTGCCGACCGAACCGTGGTCATAAATAATTACATTATGCAATGTTCTTTCATCAGGATCTTTTTTTTGGACCCTAATAGAGTATCCTGGCAAGCTATTGTTGAACACCCCTTCGGTAATTAAAAATGCACCTTTTTGATTACGAACATCATAAAGCAATGATCCAAATTTCAGATTAGCGACTGGAAGCATATAATCAGAAAAAAGAAAGGCACAAATGCTAAGGATAGATACGAATACAAATAAAGGAGTCATCGCCTTTTGAAGCGAAATACCTGCGGCTTTGATAGCTACAAGTTCGTAATTCTCACCAAGGCTGCCGAAAGTCATGATGGAGGAAAGAAGCATGGATAGAGGGAGCGCCATTGCAACATTGGTAGCCGATGCATACCACATTAATTGCAAAATAACGTACCATTTAAACCCTTTACCAATAAGATCGTCGATGTATTTGAATAAAAACAACATCAACAACACAAACATTACGATGAAAAAGGTAACAATTAAAGGCCTGATAAATGCCTTTATAACCAGTAGGTGTATTTTTTTCACAATACAAAAATAGGGAATTTTAATCCCTAAGCACCCAGCACACTTATCAAATATTCGATCTGATTATCCCAAATTAATTTACGTTCATCAAGCAGATCATCGGGGGCGAAATCTGTAATGCAGAGTGCTACATCATTGGTTAATTCGTCCTGGACAATCTCCATTTCAAAGTAACATCCAGGATCGTCGTCTATCCATCTAAACTTTACCATCTTATTTTCTTTGATAGATAAAAGCTTGGCTTTATGTTCTTCGCCATCCCATAGAAAAGTATAAATCTGATCCTTATAGAAAACATCATCCGCAAACCATTGCGACAAACCATTAGGTTCGTTTAAAAAACTAAATAATATTTTAGGTGATGACTTTACCTCGTACTCCAGGCTATACTTCTTTTTCTCTGACATTCTGATTTTTCCTTTTCCTAAAAACTGCTCGGCTGAGTTTTTTAGATTTCTTTTTAAAGGAAAGTATTTTAAACTATATTTGCAACTCCAATTTTTAGAGGAGTCTAAATACTTGGTTAAACAGGGGAAATTTATTTTAACTTGTTTAAATAAATAATTGGCGGGGTAGCTCAGATGGTTAGAGCGCAGGATTCATAACCCTGAGGTCGGCAGTTCGATCCTGCTCCCCGCTACTGGAATAAGCCGCTTTATGTGGCTTTTTTTGTTAGTCTCCTCTGTAGGCCAGCCAATGGGCAAACTGCAATCAAAACTTTAATCAACTACCATTGTAGCATACATTAATTAAGATCATCAAGAGATTAGATTCAAATAGAATGAATTTAAAAATGGCTCATAACTATGCTATCGTGTTACACGTTATTATATCCCCGAATACTCTGCAGGATGCAGTAATATTATATCCGCATGAGAAACTGTATTCTTGTAATATTCTATTGCAGAAAGCTTCTTCCAACCAGCGTCGTCAACGAAAGTTTTCCAATGCGCATCTCTTGATGGCATATCCTCGAAAGTTGTCATATACATCAAATTAGGTTTTTTGCTTCCTGCAAGCACAGTTCCGTAAAATACAGCGTTAAAACCCATCCGTGTAAACAAATCAATTTCACCACCCTGGTTAAACATGTGGACTTTTTTTGTATACATTTTTTCAGTAGGTCCTTCATAGCTTCGCAATTCATAAACCCTGTTCTGCATACCGTTTTTTAATTTCGGCACTTGGAGGTTAGGCATATTAGCAAAGGCCTTTAATAATATAGATTCCATTCTTTTATATGGAACATTGTCATGAGAGGCTTCTAAATAAGCCTTCCCAGCTGCATTATATGTGGGGTCTTTATCCAGACTTTCTGACAAATCAGCAAATTCATTTGCTGATTTGAAAGGAATTAACACGTAAATTCGCCTGTCCTGTGTTGTATCATTTCCCACAGGTTTAAATACGCCTACACTTTTAATTCCCTTCCGCCCAAGTGCTGGCAAGAACGCATCTTTCAAATAATCGTCTACGACACTTTCTTGGGTTTTATCTTTCAGGTGGTAAACTTTTAGTTCATAAAATGACAGTTTTTTGGATTGACCAAATGAATTGTGGGATAAAACCGAGGTTAATACCACCATCGCTAATAAGACAAGATTTCGTTTCATAAAATAATTTACGGGCAAAAGTATTGTTAAGTTCAGTCACAACAGCAACTAAGGTGTAACATTCTAGATTTATCTATCCAGATTTAGCACATCCGGGCAAAACATCGGAGTATATCTTTTTACCTAAGGTAAATAGTTTGAAGGTTTGTACTTCCCGTTTCACCAAGTGTATATCTGAGAAAGTTTTTCAGCCGGGCTTACAACCAAGTATTCTTTAACTCCAAACTTTCATAAATATTGTATTCCTAGCAACTCGACTTTTATACTTCCTGGAGATAAAGTTTCAATACCTATATGTGGCGCACCCGTACTTCCTGAATCTCTGATTTCGCGGAATCAAAATTATGAAAAGATTTCATCAGGATTACTAAATTATTTAGTTTCAATATTTTTATATTAGCACTCTTAACCTTTGAAAGACAGATGAGCCAGAATCCTCAATTAGACTTAGCATTTAATTTTGTACAATTTACAGACAGGCATATCTTTTTAACTGGGAAAGCCGGAACTGGCAAAACCACTTTTCTGCACAATTTAAAAAAGACATCGCTAAAGCGTATGGCCGTAGTGGCACCTACCGGAGTTGCAGCAATTAATGCGGGCGGAGTTACAATCCATTCGTTTTTCCAGCTAAACTTTGGGCCGTTTGTGCCTGATAATAAAACGCCTGAATTAAAACGCTTTCATAAGGAGAAGATAAATCTTATTAAAAGTCTGGATTTGTTGGTGATTGATGAAATAAGCATGGTTCGGGCAGATACATTAGACAGCATTGATGATGTTTTGCGCAGGTTTAAAGATCACTCGAAGCCTTTCGGCGGAGTGCAGCTTTTAATGATTGGCGACTTGCACCAGCTGTCGCCGGTGGCGAAAGATGAGGATTGGAAAGTTCTTAAAGATTACTATCCAAACCTGTATTTTTTCAACAGCAGGGCTCTTAAAAAAACATCCCATTTAAATATTGAACTTAAACACATCTATCGCCAAAGCGACACTACTTTCATTGATCTGCTGAATCGCGTACGCGAGAATAAAATCGACAATGAAGTTCTTTCCAAACTCAATCAGCGTTATATTAAAGATTTTAAACCTACAGACGATGAGGGATATATCACCTTAACTACTCATAATAATTCGGCAAATGATATAAATGATAAGAAGCTTGCTGAAATAAAAGACCGCGCCTTTAAGTTTACCGCCACCATTGAGGGTGAGTTTCCTGAATATTCATATCCAACTGTTTTAAATCTCGAAATTAAAATAGGTACGCAGGTAATGTTTGTTAAGAACGATCCATCATCCGACAAACTTTTTTATAATGGTAAAATTGGGAAAGTAATCAGAATTTCTAATGAAACGGTGTATGTAAAATGCCCCGACGATGCAAATGAAATCTCCGTTGAGCCACTTGACTGGAGCAATATTAAATATGAATTGAATCCTGAAACGAAAGAAGTTACAGAAAAGACACTTGGCAGGTTTATTCAGCATCCTTTAAAGCTTGCCTGGGCCATTACAATTCATAAGAGCCAGGGATTAACTTTTGAAAAAGCAATAATCGACGCGAACGCAGCTTTTGCCCACGGACAAGTGTATGTGGCTTTAAGCCGATGCAAAAGTTTCGAAGGTTTGGTTCTGAAATCTGAGCTTGCGCTTAACAGTGTAAGAACAGATGGCACGATATCTACATATACCAAAGAAGCAAGCACAAATGAACCCGGGGATACCCACTTAAGAAATTCAAGGATTGATTTTCAACAAGCCTTGCTTTTGGAGCTTGTAGACTTTACCAGTATTAAAACGCGACTTTTCTATTGCAAAAAATTAGCAGAAGACCATCATTCTTCATTAAGTCCGCAACTTGCTGAAAGTCTTGAACTCATAAAATCAATAGCCGAGAAAGAGGTTTATGCTGTTGCTGAATCCTTTAAAAAACAAATACTAAACTTTGTAAATAAGGAAGAATTGCCTGAAGAAAATGCAGCCCTTCAGGAAAGGATAACCAAAGCTTGTAATTATTTTGGTGATAAGATTTTAAACCAACTTTACCGGCCTGCGCTGCAACTTAATATCGATTCGGATAACAAAGCTGTCCGCGTGAGCTTAAAAGAAGCGTTCGATAATTTTCTTAAAGAGGCTTTCATTAAGCTTAAATTACTTACCGCATGTTGCAGCGGCTTTAATACGCTTAACTATCTACAGGCCAAAGCTAATGCTGAAATAGACTATTCAAACACTGTTAAAAGCAAGCCTACGGCAACCACCCAGACACCTCAGGAAATAAAACATGCGCCGCTATTTGCGACGTTAAAAAATTGGCGCAACAATTTAGCGACTGAAATCAATGCTCCGGTTTATATCATCTTACCTCAAAAGTCTCTTATCGAATTAGTAAATGCTTTGCCTTCCTCCGCGGAGGAATTAGAATCTATCAAAGGGATTGGCAAAATGAAAGTGCAGAGATATGGCAAAGAAATACTTGAAATGGTTAATGATTATTGCAGAAAAAACAATATCAAACCCAATCCCGGCTCCTTTCAGTTAAAGAAAGAAAAAATAAAAATTGATACTCGAAAAGTTTCCTTTGATCTTTTTAGAGAAGGTAAGAGTATTGCGGAGATTGCACAATTAAGAAACTTTAGTCCGGTTACTATTGAAGGCCATCTTGCCACTTACATCAGTAGCGGAGAAATTGCTGTTTTCGATCTTGTTTCGAAAATTAAAGTAGCCAAAGTAATGACCTGTATTGTTCAAAATCCAGGCTTAAAACATGGTGAACTTAAATCAATTTTGGGTGATGATATTTCCTACGGTGAACTAAAAGCAGTTTTAAATCACCTCGACTTTGTGAACGCCGAGGTGGTAAATTAAACTCGGTTTTACCGAGACTTCCAAATATTATTGGCGGAGTTATGATCCGGAAAAACGTGGTCAGGATCTGATGTAACCGAAACAATCTCTTCGTTGGATGGAAAAGCAAACGTCCAGCTTACATTTCTCTGCCAAACTTCTACAGGTAAATTTACACGTGATGTTTTCCCGCTTTTTGTTTTCACTTCCAGAATCATTGGAAAAGGCATTCTATCCAGATTAGCAACGGTTATCTGAGCACCGTTTTTAGCATTATTTTTTACGTACTCTACATTTGTAACAGCCTGATCCAGTCGCCAGTTATTGATAAACCATCCACGCCAGAACCAGGATAAGTTTTCACCGGCAACGTTTTCTATCGTTCTGAAAAAATCATTTGGAGTAGGATGTTTATATGCCCAACGCTGGATATATGCTTTGAATGCCCGGTCAAATCTCTCGGGGCCTAATATATGATTTCGTAACAATGTCAATCCAGCTGCCGGTTTATGATAAGCCAAGAGACCAATATGAGCCTCCTTCATATTGTCAGCACTCGACATCATGGGTTCAATAAGAGGATTAGTTGCAACTATAGACCACTGATTCATATCTCGGGCTTTATTTTCATACTCTCCATTGTTGAAGCCTTTTCCTGTAAAAGTATTTATAAACGTGTTGAAGCCTTCATCCATCCAGGCATACAATCGTTCGTTAGAACCCACAATCATTGGGAACCAGGTATGGCCAAATTCATGGTCGGTAACGCCCCAAAGCGAAGCATTTTTATCTTGCCAGTCGCAAAACACAATTCCCGGATACTCCATTCCTCCAACAATCCCGGCAACATTTGTTGCAGCAGGATAAGGATAATCAAACCATTTTTGGGAGTTGATCTCTACAGATGCTTTTGTATATTCGGTTGAGCGCCCCCAGGAATTATTACCCGCACTTTCTGCCGGATAAGCAGAAATAGCTATTGATTTTTTCCCGTTAGAAAGGTTAATTTTTGCAGCATCGATCATAAATGCTGCCGACGAAGCCCATGAAAAATCCCTTGCATTTTCTATTCGATATTTCCAGGTTAATTCTGCTTTCGCTGATGGCTTTGCTTTTTTTACATCTGCTAAAGAACGAATCATAACAGTTTTATCACTCTGCGATGCCTGAGACCATAATTTTTGCTGCTCGGGAGTGTAAACTTCTTTAGCGTTTAGAAGCTCGCCCGACGCAACAACCACATGGTTCGCCGGAGCTGTGATATTTACATCGAAATTTCCATATTCGAGGTAAAATTCACTCGGGCCAGTGTAGGGAATAACGTTCCAGCCGGCAACATCGTCGTATACAAACATTCGCGGATACCACTGAGCTACTGTAAAGATCTTGCCATTTTTGGTCTCAAGAACGCCCATTCGATCTGAACCATACATTGGAGAAATGAACGAAAAATCAACTTTAAATTTTAACTGACCGCCTTTTGCTTTGATTTCAGATGGTAAAAAAATTTGCATGCGAGTGTCGTTTATCTCAAATTTTAGTTCTGTGTTATTAGAAACAAGCCTGACAGATTTTATCTTATATCCTGCATCAAAAACTTGTCCTCTGGCGCCGTTTCTGCTTCCGGTTTGGGGCACAATTGCGGTCCCTTTCGCATCCGGTTTAAACATATTCTGATCTAACTGCATCCATAAAAAATCCAGATCATCCGGGCTATTATTGGTATAGGTTACAATTTCAGAACCAATGATTTCATTCGCCTGTTCGTTCAACCGAGCATTAATTTCATAATCAACCCGATTTTGCCAATACATTGGCCCGGGTTTACCGCTCCCAGTACGATATTCATTTCCGGGAGATGTATAAAATAAAGGGGAAAAAGCATCAGTATATTGATATTTGCTTGAAATATCGTTAGATGTTTGTTGAGCAAAAGAAGTTGTTATAGCAAAAAAGAGGACTATAGTAAGGAGCAATTTCATACAGGTGGTTTGATTAATCGATAAAATACGTATAATAAGTTAACATTATAGTTCTATAGAATATTGTACACCAGATTAAGGAATGTTCACAGGAAATGTTTCTGATATAACGCGTCGTCAAAACCCTGCACCAGGTTCTCTTCGGATTCAACTACAGGACGTTTAATCACTGAATTTTTTTCGCGCATAAGTGCAAAAGCTGCGGCTTTAGTGTTAATTGAATCTTTAATACTTTGATCAAGTTGCTTCCAGGTTGTTCCGCGAGTGTTTAAAAGTGCCTCCCATCCCAAAGTCTCCGACCACTTTTCAAGCTTTTCTTCAGATATGCCAAGTTTTTTAAAATCATGAAACTCATATTGAACTTTATGATCATCCAGCCATTTTAAAGCTTTGGCTACTGTATTACAATTTTTGATTCCGTAAACCTTCATAGAAACTAAAGTCTACAAAATAATAAATACGATAAGATAATTAACTATTTTCGTCAACGAATTTTGAATTTCAAACTTATCTTTGACAAAATTGTACTTTCAACAATAAAACCTTACATATTTAATAATATATTATACTTCTAAAATAATGAATGATCCTAAAAAAGTGATGGTAACAGGCTGCTTCGATTTATTACACAGCGGTCATGTTGCTTTTTTAAAAGAAGCCTCAAAGTTGGGAGAAGTATATGTTTGTATAGGCAATGACGAAAATGTTTTTCAATTAAAGGGGCGCTATCCGGTAAATCCGGAAGCAGAACGTCGTTATATGATCGAAGCTTTATCCGGTGTAAAAGAATGCAGGGTAAGCAGAGGTTATGGAATTATTGATTTCCTGGATGAAATGGAAGACATTAAGCCAGATATTTTCCTGGTTAATGAAGATGGCGCAACGCCCAACAAGGCAGAACTTTGCAGACAAAAAAATATAGAATACCATATTTTAGAACGTATTCCTCACGAGAATCTTCCGCCACGGTCTACTACCAGTTTGCGTACCGAGTGCCTTATCCCTTTCAGGATCGATCTTGCAGGAGGATGGCTTGATCAGCCTTTTGTTTCTAAATTTTATCCGGGGCCGGTTCTGACCATATCTATCGAGCCGACTATAGAATTTAATAACCGAAGTGGGATGTCATCAAGCACCCGTAAAAAAGCTATTGAATTATGGCGTACAGAAGTACCAACCGGCGATAGAGAGAAGTTGGCTAAAGTGCTTTTTAGTTTTGAAAACCCCCCGGGCACGGTAGAAGTAGCCGGTTCTCAGGACGCTTTAGGTATCGTTATGCCAGGCTTAAACAAACACACTTATAATGGTGATTACTGGCCTGAAAAAATCGAATCTGTTCATGACCAAGAGATTCTGGACTGGATTGAAGCTCACCTCTATTTAATAACACTCGGCCCCCGAACTTCTGAATATTCTGTATTATCAAATACTAATGTAAATGCTGAAGGGGCGAAAGCGCTGGCAGATGCTGCAGAAAGTTGTTGGAGAGCTATTTTGAATAAAGATGTACAGGCATTCGGTCAACATTTCCGCGAATCGTTCGAGGCGCAAATTGCAATGTTCCCGAATATGGCCTCAAAAGAGATCTTTGATCATATAGATTCCTTTAAAGACAGAGTTGCTGGCTGGAAATTAAGCGGTGCAGGCGGGGGAGGCTATCTAATAGTCGTTTCTGAAAAACCGGTTGAGCATGCTATTAAAATAAAGATTAGAAGAAAAGATTCGATTTAAAACTGTCATCCCGATGACAGGAGAGATCTAGCAAGCTGATTAATAAACAGGGTATTGATTTCCTATCATCGGAATGACAAAACTCATAAATTACTTAATCATCATTCTTCTCCCTTCAGAATGCGCATTAAACTCCGGTGCATACAAACACTGAATTGAACTAATCCCAGTCGAATAATTACCCGGTTGCGCTACCCTCAGATTATATTCAAACACATATTTCCCTTTCGGAAGATAGTTGATAAAGAAATTAGTTGCCACATCCTTAGTTACCTGATAGTAATACATTCTATCCTGGTATTTGTACCCGGATAAAATATCGACAGGTTCGGTGCCGGAAGGCCGCATATCTTTCAAATGAACGTATTCGTAATCACGATCAGCATTTAAGTACACCACCACTTTCAAAAGATCGCCGGTTTTTGGAAGGGTTGCCCCGTTAATTTCTATTAATATTGGTCCGGCATCTGTTTGCTTTTGAATGAAATACTTTCGTTCGAGTTTCAACTGCGTTTCGGCGGATGAAATTTTATTCAGTTCTTCCAGATATTGCCAATGAAGCGCTCCCCAACTTATCGACTTTCCGGTATTTTTTATCTGTACCGTGGCGAGTTCAGGAGTAATCTGCTCTTCTCTCCAGACTGTTTTGATGTAACCTGTTCCCGCATCCGCTTTTACTTCGGGCTTCAGAACAGCAAGCGACTTATCACCCAAGCTGATTTCGGTTCCTTGCTCAACATTTAAAACACTGTTTCCTTGCAACAATAAGGCATGACAAGCCAGAGCAGTAGCCTTTGTAGTTTGCCAGTTGTTAGTTTGCTTATTTCTCAACAACCATATTTTCATTTCCTCTACGGAAGCTTGTTCATTTCCTATTTCAGAAAACAGTTCAATAAGTAATGCCTGAGTTTCTATAGGTGACTGATACCAGTAATAGCCAGTCTGGTTCTTAGCCCAATACATTCCTAACTCTTCAGATCTCTGACCAGTTTCTTTAAGTGATCGAATAAGGGCTTTTGCCGCTTCCGGCTGATTGTTACGTTTTAAAATAAAAGCCATCAATCCTTGCTCATAAACAGATCTATATTTCCAGGCTGATGCAATCTTAGGCATAAAATAATTGAGGGCGGCTTTTACCTGAGGTGATGTTTTTTGGGCAGGATAATAGCTTCGAACATACAATGCGTGCAGCGTTATCAGAGATATTGGATTCACTTCCTTACCGCTCTTCTTCTCAGTTTTTGAAACACTTTTATAATCCCGAATAATTTCATTATCCAGATATGTTAATGCTCTTGCAGAAATTTCTTTTGCTGCATTACCCGATTTTAAACCTGTTAGTTTATTTAACTGACCCAATCCTCCAAGTATGTGTTGAGTAATATAACGGTCTGAATAGTTGGAACCTGCAAACCATGGGAAACCACCATCGTGTCGCTGAATTTTACTAAGCTTTAAAATATCAGCCTCCAGCTCGTTGCTCATTTTATTTAAGTCGAACAATAAAGCAATACGCTTTTTTTGCTCCGCTTCACTTACCGCATTTTGCAACCAGGGAGTTTCTTCAAGTAGAACTGATTTTAATTCAGGATTTTTATCAAGATTTGATAAAAGCTGATCACTATTAGTCATTTTCCATTGGTCTAACACTTTTTTAATCTGCGGCAAGCGGTTTACTAGGTTGCCGGCAAGAGTATTTGCAAAAAATCTGCTGAAAACATGTTCGGAGGATTCGTGGGTAACCTCCATTAAATAGGGTAAAGACTGCACGGCGTACCAAACCGGGTTTTGTGTATATTCTAATGTAAGCACCTTGTTTTTGAGCGTTGTGCTATTTGCATTTTTAAGCTTATCAAGAGTAAAGGTTTTTGTTTGGCCAGCTCGAACCATTATCGGAACCGATTCGGTAACAAGCATGGAATTTGGTAAAACCGGAATTATATTTTCTTCTCCATCTTGAAAACTTCCCGCATCAGCGGTTAAACGATAAGCAATAGCATCCAACCCTTTCGGGATAAGCAAACTAAATGACACCGCCTTGTTTGTCGCTGATGCCAGCGAGAAATCCTGCTTCGCGATAAGTGAATCGGCTAGTAAATTAACTGGTTTCATGGTTAGGGCATTAAACAATTGAAGTTCCACCTTGCCGTTTAATTTCTTGTTCGTCAAATTTGCCAGGCGTGCTGAAATCGTTATCGAATCGCCCTGTCTAAAAAATCTGGGCATATTTGCTGATATCATCAAAGATTTTTGAGTAACGATAGTCTTTTCGATATAGCCGGTTTGTAAGCTTTTAGTATGAGCAAATCCTTTAAATCGCCAGCTTGTTAAGGCCTCCGGAATAGTGAAATCTATCAAAATTTCCCCTTTAGCGTTGGTGCGTAGTTGTGGGTAAAAAAAAGCGGTTTCGTTAAAGTTTTTGCGTATAATATTGGCTTTGGACTTCACCCCAGAATTTAGGTCCATTGAAGCGCTGTTGTACACTCCACTATCTTCAACAACGGAATTTGTACCTCTTATTTGCACATTAGCATCTCCAGCGGTCCTGCCATCAGATTGTGATGTTGTTAACACCTCTTCGCGTAACTCCTGCACCGGTGAACCTGCAATATTCCTTGATTTTTGCGTGCCGTAACCAATAGTTACAACATCATCTAACATTAAATCTGATGTTAACATTATATTCAAAGTGCGGGCGGAAACGGTAACTTGTTGAGATGCAAAGCCTATAAGTGAAAGTTTCAAGACTGCTTTTTGCGGAACTTTTAACTTAAAATATCCTTTTGAATTTGTTAACGTGCTGATATTAGTCCCTTTAATTTGAACCTTTACATTTGGCAGAACCGCATTCCTTTTATCGGTTACTATACCGCTTACATCAAATCCATTTTTTATTAAAGCGGCATTTTTAGTATATTCTTCTTTAAGTTTTTGATCGCTAAGTGCCCATTTCCTTCTCTGGGTTGACCTTCCTAAAAACTCACTGTATCCGGCAAAAGGATTAAAGCCCAGCATGTCAAGCGTTTCATAGCTTCGTTCAAGCGGTGTGAAATAAGAATTAAAAAAATCAAAAGGCCTGCTGGTAATGGGTGTAACATCATTTTTTCGCCACTCAAAATAATGAGGATGGTAATCATGTGAATTAAATAAATTCAACCAGCTTTGAGGTTCAGCAACATCATCTAATGATGAATCATAAAGCGATGCAACCATTTCCGCTGCTTGATTATCGGCACTTTTTATTTGTAACTTCCATTGTTCTTTAGCACCAGGCTCCAGTTTATCACGAAAAGTTAAAAAACGAATATCAAGCGTCTCATCAAATTTTCTGAGAGCAATTTTTTGATAACGGCTCAACATACGGTTCTGAAAAACAGCGAGAAATTGTACCGCAAATTCGGTGCTTCCCAAATTAACCGGCACCTTAATATGCTGTTGCTTTCCTGTACCTTTAATCCATTCTGAACTCAGCAATTTAGTGCCATCGTAGGTTTCCATAAGAATGTGGGTCATCTTGCCTAATCCTATAAAAAACTCTGCGTCTTCACCGGGAAAGATAGTTGTTTTAACAGGCATCACCCAGTCGTCCAGTTTATCAGGTACGGAAGGTTCTGTAATTAAAGAAGTATAAAATTTTGAGGTTGATGTATCGCCTTTGGCATTTCTGGCAAACACCTCAATTTCATACGTCCCGCCTACCTGCTTTTTCAAAACAGATAAATCCACATAATTAGCAGTATTCGGCGATACTTTAAGGTCAAACTCTGAAACAAGCTTATTTCGCGCTAAATTTTTATAATCGCTTTCATCCTGATATTCGTAATATGGAAACAGTCTTCTGAAATCCACTTTGCTTAGCAAATGCTTGTCGGGGCGATTCCATAATCGCTTAACATACACTTGTTCGGCCGACTTCAATAAGTAAATTCTTACTTTTAAGGTACCGTCTAATTTTTGATTATTCAGGTTGCTTAGCTGTACCGGAATCTGAAAGGTATTAATTCTGCCCGAATCTGTTTTGTCCTTAAGGTTAACACCATTAGTTGTGATTAAAACCACACCATTAGCGGCTCGTTGACTGTATTTTGCTATGGCCGCAGCATCTTTTTCAATATCCATTTTCACAATATCCGAAGGATTCAGCGATTTAAGCGGCGATAAACCATCCTGAGGTACTCCGTCGATAAGAAAAAGCGGGGCGTTTTTATTTTTGTTTAATTCGAAAGGCTTAAAAAGGAAGTTATCGTAGTTGGCGAGCAATTTTTCCGGCAGGGGAAAACTAATTACAAATGGCTTATTGCCTACAACCACTGTTGTATTTGTTGATCGAGTTTCTCCACTCCCATCCGTTACATCTGCTGTAATTAAATAATTAAATACAACATCTTTCTGGTTAGCTCCACCCTCTGCCAGGGCTTTGAATTTTATTGAAAACTCCCCGGTATTATTCGTATTGATAGTGTCAGACTGGATTTCCGTTGGGTTGTTTCTATAACCCGATCGATAATCCCGAACATTTGTTCGTTGACGTGTAATACGATAAGCTACTTTTCCATTTGAGATACCATATCCCGAAAAGGCAGTAACACGGCCTGTTAGGGTAACAGAATCTGCTAACTTGTAACTTTCTTTTACTGCATCTAATCCTATCTGAAATGTTGGCCGCTTATATTCTTCTACCCGTATTGCAATACTCCCATTTAACGTATTTAAGAAGAAATGACCGTTTAACGCACTTTGAGGAATGATGAATGTACCCGAAAACGTTCCAAATTCGTTTGTGGTAAAACTTAAAGAACCAACTTTTTTACCATTAGCATCACTGAAACTTGCTTCAATAAACTTATTGGTTGCAATCCTTGATTTTTTGCCCGATTGAATCAGCTGAATTCCCTTGAGATAAACCGTTTGCCCGGGACGATATATTTGCCGATCGGTAAAAAGAACAGTGCGGTCAATGTCTTTTTCTAGATCGTTGTTATACAGCACCCCGTGCATGTAAATATAGTTCTGTTTATAGGAATCATCCGCGAGTTCCAGGCTGATAGATAATTGTTTACCATTACTCTTCTCGTTTGAAAATAAAAATACCCCCTTTGTATTACTTAAACCCTTTGCTAAAACGAACTCTTTGGCCTTACGCTCCACATAACGAGTCTCGTTAATGGTTACCAATACGTTAGAAAGCGGCTCACCGGTTTTTCTGTTCAGGGTTCGTATGTCTAAAAAGCCCGCTGGGGTAATTCGTGATGAAAACGCAAGGTTGCTCACTTTGAACTGGACTATATTTGTGATAGACTTATCATCATTTTCTGGATTCTTGCTCAGCAACAAGTAATTTCCCGGACTTAAAGGCTGAAGTGCAAACTCTGAGTGATGTATTTTAAAATCGTTTGTCTCCACCAGGTTTATTTCACCGTCATTAACAGCTTTTTGCTTAGCCAGATAAATGAGTAGCGAGTCTGTTGGATGTATAGTTTCATTTTGCCATCGGCTATCCTGATTGCCCAACTTTTGTATTAACTTTAATTGAGTATCATTTAGCTTGTATAGTTTATAATTAAGGCGGTTAAGATTTTTATATTTAACTAATACCAAAACAGGACTGGCAGGAATATTTACATTCTCAACCGTTAATTCAAGGCTTTTATCTTCCAGCTGTTCAATTAAATTTCGAGCATTTTGACTGGCAAAGGTATTTGGATGGGATTGAATTACTTTATCCAGATAAATTTTGGAGATCGTCAAGCTATCTTTTTGCTGATAATATTGGGCAATTTTCACCGCCGCATCACCTGCAACAGAACTTGATGAAAAATCAAGCACCAGGTTCTCTAAACCTCTTAAATACAAAGAATCTTTATCGGGATGAACCGACTTTCTAAATACGTGTTCAAGCCGCTTCAAATTAATATCAGCCAAAGGATTTATATCTTTTCCGCTTAAATGAACTGCAGTAATTTCTTTCAGTAATTTAATGCCCTGATAACTTACAGATAAGGTGTCGGCCGTCGTGATTTGTGTATTTGCAAATGTGGAATTGTCAGCAAAAAGTTCAGCACTCTTCAGGCTAAAAGGCATCTTTGGCGTCAATAAATCCGGATCTTCGGTGAGATAAAAGTCTAATGCCCGTTGGGCTAAAAAATCATAGAGTGTGGGCCTGAAAATGCGTGTAGTGGTATCACCGACTAAAACGTCATTCAAGACGGCAATAGGTGTATTTTTCGCTAATGCAGCATCTTTTAAGGAAAGTCGGTAAAGAAATGAAACTTCGTTAATCAGGGTTTGTAAATCCCAGCGGGTAAAATCAGCATCGGGTTTATCCAGCGCAGTTCTTTGCATAATCTGATATCGATGTTGCTGATAATAATTGAAATACAATTCTGCAAGCAAGGACTGCAAAACGGGCTTCACCGGATAAGCAGATTTCAGAATATCAAGTTTCAAGCGGTTGATAATTGCTTCCAGCGCTTGCTCTTCCAGATAGGATTGAAAGTTTATCCTATAAATTACAGCCTTTACTTGCTGTGAAGTATTTCTCTCAAGCCGTGCCAGCTTATCGAGTTTATCCACCTCCAGCAAGGCAGACTTGGGCAAACCAATATGAGTTAGTGAGTCTATCTTTGAAATTAAGCGCTCATACTTGCCAGCGTTTTGGGCAGAACCGGGCAATGCAAACAGTAATGAGAAGAAGGGAATAAGTAAAGTTTTAAGAAAGCATTTGGGCATGGTTTCGGTGTGTTTCTATGTAAGATAGTAAACCTTACCGAATTCCATAATTATCAGGACAATCATGGACGAAGAAACCTTAATAAGTACTACTTGTTAAACCTCGTCATTGTAAGTTCAGGCCCTACAGTTACAAAACTTTCTACCATTTCAACACAGCGATCAATCAATGCTGGTAAGGCTGGTTGCTCGTCCTTATCAAAACCACTTAATACATAATCAACCTGTCTTCCTTTTGGATAGTTATCTCCTATTCCAAAACGAAGGCGGGCATAATTTTGAGTGCCTAAAGCAGCCTCAATGCTTTTAAGTCCGTTATGCCCGGCATTACTTCCTTTAGGTTTGATTTTGATAGATTCGAAAGGGATTGCCAGGTCATCAACAATGATCAATATGTTTTCTACCGGGATTTTTAATTCCTGCATCCAATAATTCAAAGCCTTTCCACTCAGGTTCATAAATGTAGTAGGTTTTATAAGATGAATACTTCTTCCCTTAAAGTTGTATTCGGTATAATAAGCGAGGCGCATATTAAAAAAGCTTACAATTGCCTTTTTAGCCAGGGCATCGGCCACCATAAAACCAATGTTGTGCCTTGTATCGGCATACTCCGGCCCAATGTTTCCTAGACCTACAATTAGGTATTTCATGAGAAAAGATGTGAGCTTTGAGATACTAGATTTGAGAGCCCGTAAGTTTTCATATCAGTTGGTTTTCATGTGGCTAATTTAAAGGTTTTGAATGAAGCTGAAGAAGAAAGGTAGAAGCTAAAAGGTGAAAGCAGAAAGGAAGTTAAAAGAAAAAGCCCCCGATATAATCGGGAGCTTGATGTGCTTTGTAACCGCTCTAAAGATGTTAATTATTTTTTACCGGAAGCTGCTTCCTGCTCTGCTTGTCTTAAAGCACGGGAAGTAGTTACAGATACGATGGTATCTTCAGGAGTGTTAGTGATTTCGAATTTATCGAATGTTAAATCACGTACACGTACAGATTTACCAACCTCTAAAGGCTCAATGCTCACTTCAACGTATTGAGGCATATCTTTAGTTAATGCTTTAACGCGCAGTTTACGAAGCTTTTGAACTAGTTTACCACCCATTTTAACACCTGGAGATGTTCCGGTTAGTTTTACCGGAATCTGCATAACCAAAGGCTTGTTTTGATCTAACTGAAAAAAGTCAATGTGGATAATTTCTTCTGTTAAAGGATGAAATTGAGCATCCTGAAGAATAGCCTGAACTTTTGAGCCTGCCACATCAAGGTCTACAAACATTACATCAGCAGAATAAATTAAATCTTTTAAAGCAGTTTTCTCAACTGCAAAATGTAACTGTTGAGATCCGCCATACAAAACTGCAGGTACTTTTCCCTGGTAACGCAGCTCCTTAGCATCGCGTTTCCCTACGTTCTCTCTTGGAGAACCGCTAATAGCGATAGAGTTCATGATAATTGAATTAAAAGTTAAAAATTAAAATATTAGCATCTGTTCAAGTCCATTATTGACTTTTTACTTCTGCGCTTTGAATTATTATTCTACTCTAAAAAGATCCGAAATCGAACCGT
>DASWMZ010000220.1:0-15713 GCA_036399495.1 Pedobacter sp. | reverse complement strand
GGCGGTGTCCACCTCTTCCCATTCCGAACAGAGAAGTTAAGCCCGCCAGAGCCAATGGTACTGCGGTAACACGTGGGAGAGTAGGTCGGTGCCAAATTTTATTAAAAGCTCGTTAGGTAACTAATGGGCTTTTTTTGTTTTTAGACAGTGTGAGTCTAGGCATTTTCCAGTTAAACTTTGTAAACTTTTACGTGTCTTACGAAGTATAAGATTAGATGTTCTAACTTATAATGTCAAAGAATAATCAAAAAAGTTAAAATCCTATTGTAATATTTAATTATTAAAAATAACGGATGAGATATTCGTTATAGTAATTCGTTATAGTAATTCATTTAGATATAGATATGAATATAGTTAAGAGAATAATTTTAATTGCATCATTTTTTCCCTTAATCCTTCAAGGGCAAACGAAAGATAAACCGAAAGACAATTGGCAAAACCTTGATTTGAAACAAGACGGAGTGATGGGTATCAGTACCGAGAAAGCGTATGAGCTTTTGAAGAACAAGAAGGCCAGCCCTGTTATCGTTGCTGTAATCGACGGAGGTGTCGACGAGGAACACGAGGATTTAAAATCAGTAATATGGAAAAACACGTCAGAGATTTCCGGTAACGGAAAAGATGATGATAAGAACGGTTATGTTGACGATGTTTATGGTTGGAATTTTATTGGTTCTAGTGATGGTACCAATGTGAGGTATGATAACCTCGAGGTGGTAAGACTTGTAAGAAAGCTTCAGGATAAATACGCCTCGATTGTAAATGCATCACCATTAAGCGACGAAGAGCGTAAAGAATTTAATCGGTATAAAAAGATGGTTACTGATTATATGACCAAACTTGAAAATGCCAGGGGAGGTTACGAAAGTTTTCGAATCTTAAAGAAAACTACAGATGAGATAGTTTCAAAGATCGGTAACCCAATACCTACTGAAAAAGATTTCGATAATTATAAGTCTGCGAGTGAACTGGAATCAAAAGTTTTGAAAGCAATCAAATCCGAAATGAAAAAGGATAAGGATTATGTTGCATTTAAAAAAGAGCTTGATGAAGGGTACAATTATTTTAGCTCGCAGGTTAATTACCATTTAAATATAGACTTCGATCCAAGAGATTCAGTCAAGGATAATTATTCCAATGCTTTTGAAAAAATCTATGGAAACTCGGATGTTACCGGCCCTGATGCTACACATGGCACTCACGTAGCAGGAATTATTGCTGCTGCTCGAAATAATAAGATTGGAATAAACGGGATTGCAGATAATGCGAAAATTATGGCTATCAGAGCGGTTCCCGACGGTGATGAGCGTGATAAAGATGTTGCAAACGCCATACGCTATGCTGTAGATAATGGTGCCAAAGTAATCAACATGAGTTTCGGTAAAGCATATTCCTGGAATAAGGCGGCCGTTGATAGTGCTGTGAAATATGCAGCTTTAAAAGATGTGCTTTTAGTTCACGCGGCTGGAAACGATGCGAAGAATACAGATATCGAAGTCAACTATCCAAATAGAATTTTTGGTGACATTACTCCGAAAGATCGCCCGTTTATTGATCCTACTTTAAGCCAAAGCCAAAATATGGGTGGAATGAATAGAATCGCGCGTCCAGTTAAAATTGCTCCGGACACCACGCGATTTTCGCTTCCAAAAGCAGCCAACTGGATCGAAGTTGGTGCGTCAGGATGGACTAATGATGAGCATCTTCTGGCCGATTTCTCAAATTATGGTGATAGGTCTGTGGATGTTTTTGCACCAGGTGTTAAAATCAATTCTACTATGCCTGGTTCAAAATATGAAGCTCAGAACGGGACAAGTATGGCATCGCCTGTAGTTTCGGGATTAGCTGCTTTGATACGTTCATATTATCCTTCATTATCAGCTGTTCAAGTGAAAGATATTATTATACGGTCTGTAACGAAGGTTAATCAAAAGGTTAAGATTAGAGAAGAGGGTAGTAAAAGGAATGTTAAGCTTGATGAAATATCAGTTTCGGGAGGTGTTGTGAACGCCTATAATGCAATTAAACTTGCTTCGGAGATGAGTAGTGCAAGTAGTGCAAAACACTAATAGTTTCTGTAATTATTAATATATAGTAACACCATTCCTTGAATATAGAGGTGTTATTAATTGGTCGTATTTCAATCTCATTCATTTCATTTTTCTGTTCTTGTGACATTGGATGCTTTCATATAAGTAGTGACGCTAGCTTGCTACTTATATGTAGCCAGAGGTTTCGCATAGATTTATATGGATGATATTTTATAATACCCATGCTTTCCAAGGCGTTGCCGGTAACCTTTTTAACCTGTAAACGTAACGTGTAATTTGCCACTGATCTAACAGAGGTAGAGATAAACAATTTAGTCTTTGGAAACCCTGTCGAAAAATAATTCCGATCAAATACTTGAGTTGCTGTTTCAGGAAAATCTCCAACCCATGTGGATTTACCGCTTGAGGGATTTACATATTTTAGATGTTAATGAAGCAGCTATCTCAATGTATGGGTACACCCGAGAGGAGTTTCTAAACCTAACATTGAAAGAGTTAAGATCGAAACGAGAGCAGGAGTTGTTTTCGAGCGTATTTTCTCAGTTAGACCTTGAGAAAAAGAACACCATGGATGTTCACCACATGGACAAATATGGAAATGCGTTCTGGGTTCAGATCGTGTCCATTCCCCTATTTTATGGTGATTCAAAGTGCAGGCTTGTTACAGTGAGTAATATACAAGAGCTTCTCGACCACAAAGCCGAATTGGTAAAGAACGCCGCCGCCCTACAGCGAGTTTTAAATAATTCCCTGGATGTTATCTGTTCTTTCGACCATGAAGGAAGATTTATACAGTGTAGTAGAGCTTCAAAGCAAGTTTGGGGTTATGAACCAGAGGAGCTCATTGGAACGCCGTATATGCAACTTGTTGTCGAAGATGATAGAGAACTTACTCAACAAGTTGCTACCCGGCTTACATCTGGTTTAGATATTACTAATTTTCAAAATCGCTACAAAAGGAAAGACGGTTCAATTGTTTACATTCTTTGGTCTGCACGATGGGATGAACAAGAACAAACTATGTTTTGTATCGCTCGAGACGCAACAGAAAAGGTGAACGCAGAACGCCTTTCAAAAGAACAATCTCAGCGAATAATCACTGTGGTAGAAAGCATAAGAGATGGATTTATGACACTTGACCAAAACTGGGTGGTAACATATTGGAACTGCGAGGCCGAGAGAATGCTTCAAATGCCGCGTGAAAAGATACTGCATAAAAACGTTTGGGACGTTTATGCAGAAGCGATCCCTCTTAAATTCTACTCTGAATATCACAGAGCAGTTCGGGAAAATGTACCTATTCATTTTGAAGAGTACCTGCTGCAAGCTGATGTTTGGTTTGATGTGACGGCTTACCCTTCCGTGGACGGTTTATCAGTTTATTTCAGAGATATAACTGAACGTAAACGAGCAGAGGTAATAATCAAGGATGCGAAGGAACGATACGATATTTTAAATCAGGCTACCAACGACATAATTTGGGACTGGAACCTGACAACGAATGAAATTGAATGGAACGCCTCGTTAATGCAAACGCTTGGGTTCGAACCTGAAAAATCCAAAAATGGTGATTGGTGGTTAGGAAATATCCATTCAGACGACCGGGAACGAGTAGAGAAGAAGATCTACAACGTTATAAAAGAATCCGGAAGCTGGTCTGATGAATACCGCTTCAGATGTGCAGATGGTGGCTATAAATATTTCCTGGAACGGGGCTACCTTATTCATAATGATGAAGGCGTTGCCGTTCGTATGATCGGATCTATGCAGGACATCACCGAATTGAAAAAGAAGCAAGAGGAGATAGGCGAGAAGAATAAAAAAATTCTTGAAATTGCTCATGTAAATTCTCATCAGGTACGTAAACCGTTGGCCAATATTTTGGGTATAGTTGAGATGCTTGGAATGGTACAAGGCGACGATCAGAAGGAACTATTGGAAATGTTAAGAGCAAGCAGCAAAGAACTTGATAGATGCCTAGGAGATGTTGCAGATAAGGCTTATTTTATTTAAAAGTAATCCTCCGAATAACCATTTTAGGATGAAAAAAGCCCTATAGTACAAAGACTTCACGAGGCATTGATTGCTGAGTCTCCATTACGAAGTTCAAGATGCGGTGGACGGCGGAAAAAACACAGAAGGAAACGAAAGGTATGTCTCAAGTTGAATTTACGGGGCTTCCTTTGTGTTCCAAATGCACTCGGTATTAACAGGTAGTGCTTTAAAAGGAAGAAAACATCATTATTACTATTACCATTGTTATTCTGCCTGCGGATGCAGGTTTAAAGCAGAAGAAGTTAATAGAGTGTTTTTAAACGAACTCAATAGTTATCAGCCCAAACCGAGGGGAGCCAAACAATGCTGAGATATTGTTGGAAATATATAATACTGAGTTTTGCATCTAAAGAGTTGACCGAAAGGGATATTGTAAATCAATCCGTGACCTAAATGCAAACTAAGCAGAGCCCGTGAACTATTTATTAAACGGAGACTTAGACGGCAATGACCGCCGGCTTACAATAAGTTATGGGGTAAAAAAAAGAAGGGCAAGCTATGATTTATCATGCTTGCCCGTAAGGCTCCCGAAGCTGGGCTCGAACCAGCGACCCTCTGATTAACAGTCAGATGCTCTAACCAGCTGAGCTATTCGGGAATTCCTGGCTATTAACAAGCTTAACTTGTTTCCCGTTTGGGAATGCAATAGTCGGGATTTTAAATTATTTATGCAATATTTGCGTTCAATTATTTTAAATTATTTATGAGCTTAGTTGTTATTGGCACCGTGGCCTTCGATGCCATTGAAACTCCTTTTGGGAAAACAGATAAAATAGTAGGCGGAGCAGCCACTTATGCAGGTTTGGCGGCTTCTTACTTTTACGATAAAGTGAAAATTGTTGGCGTTGTGGGCGACGATTTTCAAAAGCAAGATATTCAATCATTTAAAGATCATGGCATTGATGTAGAAGGTTTGCAGATTAAACAGGGCGAGAAATCTTTCTTTTGGGCCGGAAAGTATCATAACGATATGAACAGCCGCGATACACTAGCGACTGAGTTAAATGTACTTGCAGATTTTGATCCGATCATCCCAGAATCTTATCAGGATTGTCAATATCTATTGTTGGGTAACCTTACTCCTCAAGTTCAGCAGACAACAATAAAGAGGTTGAAAAATCGCCCCAAACTTATTGTACTTGATACAATGAATTTTTGGATGGACATCGCTTTAAACGATTTGCTCGAGACACTTAAACTGGTAGACGTTTTAACTATTAATGATGCCGAAGCTCGTCAGCTTTCGGGGGAATATTCCCTGGTTAAGGCCGCCAACAAGATTTTGCAAATGGGTCCGAAATATCTGATCATCAAAAAAGGAGAGCATGGCGCTTTGCTTTTCCATGAGAATAAAATTTTCTCTGCACCCGCGCTGCCATTAGCAGAAGTTTTCGATCCAACAGGTGCGGGCGATACTTTTGCCGGAGGGTTTATAGGCTACCTCGCCAAGGTGGGTACCATCAGCTTCAATAACATGAAAAATGCGATTATATACGGCTCGGCCCTGGCATCTTTCTGCGTTGAGAAGTTTGGCACAGAGAAGATTAAAAATTTAACCCAGGAAGAGGTTGCTGAAAGAATTGCAGAATTTGTGAGCTTAAGCAAATTTGAAATAGAATAACAAATTGCCATTTCAGGTTAAAAACTGAAATGGCAATTTCAACTTAGTTTACCTATTGCCTTAAACTTTTCAAATACCGTTACAGTATGGGGCGCATCCTTTAGTTCTTCAGTAAGATCTTGCCCTGCCCAATGCTCATAATGCTTCCCGTTTTTCCAAAGGCGACTTTCCGAAACATCATAGATCACATTCTTGTAAGCCACCCAAATTTCTGGCTTATCCTGCCCATTACGCAAGGCTAACTGATTTTTTGTATAAACCGGCAAATCCATTATTGAGAAGCTTCACTTTTGAAATGCTCAAAAATCCAAACATTCATCAGTAGCATAGCCAGCATATAAAAATGATCTTCGAAAGGAATGGTGCCAATTCTTATCCCTGTGTTTTGAGCGTTGTTATAAATCACTACCGGAATAGCCGTCAATAGTCCGTTTACAATGTAAAAAGGTATTAACGAAACCAGATAGGCAAGATAGAAACGACTTAAGTAAACCGGCTTTTTCAAGAACATCCAACTACTAAATAGAAGGAGTAGCGTGAAGGTGATAAGTGTGTAGGCCCTATTTAAAAAAAGCAGAAGCATGATTCCCGAAAGCGTAATTAAAAGGCCGGTTATTGCAGTACTTACGTTTTTCAGAAAGTCTTTTTTTACATACTGATTTAAGCATTCGTAAATAAAAAGACAAGCGAACGGAACAGTGATAAAAAACAGAATCTCTTCTATCGGTAGATTTAAAACATAAAGTCCGATAACATAATCCGGGTTGAATGACCAAACATCATAAAGGGTAAATATATAATCCCAAATCAGGAATAATGCACCCGTGGTCAGTAAGCCGGGAAAGATATTTTTCCAGTTTTTGTAAAAGGCAACCCTCTTGTCGAACGATAATACTACAGGAAAAAAAAAGGTAAAAAAATTTATAAGGAAGTAAGTGTAATGTTTATCCATTGTTTATCGCCTGGTCTAAGGTAGCGATTTCCTGTTTGCTGCAACGCTTAGTTTCTTTCATAAAGCTAAGCAGATTGAGCAGCAATGGTTTATCCATGGCCCCAAATTTTTTCTGTTTTACGAGTTCAACAATTTTGGTACGGTCGGTTGCGAGGTTTTTGCTATAGCCCAGAAAGGAAGGAATATAATGTTCGAGGCTAAATCTGAGGAAGCGAATTTCTAAATTTTGAGGACTGGACTTCACTGCTGTTTCCAGTGTTTTTAAACCACTTTTTAAATAGGTTACTTTGTTGTAAGGGTTAAACGCATGTCTTGCTCGTATCGCTTGCGCGGAACCTAAATAGGCAAGGATTATTGGTTCGGAGGAGTTTCTGCCTTTTAAATTTAGATATAATTTTTCCGCAGCCTTTTCATTATTGATAGCCGCGTAATAGTCTTTTCTAATTTGCGGCAAATCATTCACAGATCCCGATGCAATCGAAAAAATTATCATGACAAAAGTTACCATCATATATTCAAAACGCATAAGCAAGGTGCATTAGTTTGATTTGATTGTAAAATTATATTCCCGCTGAGAAAAATGGGTAGTATACATTACCCGTTTTATACATTTACATCGTAAGTAGTAAATGGACTTTTAACCAAGTTTTTGCTTCCAAATTAACATTTTGAGAATGAAAAGCAATATTGCTATTATAGGTTCAGGATTTGCCGGATTGGCGGCTGCTGCTGTACTGGCGGATAAAGGTCATCAAGTTACTATTTACGAAAAAAACGACCAGCCAGGCGGGCGTGCCAGAGTGTGGGAGACTAAAGGCTTCAAATTTGATATGGGTCCAAGTTGGTATTGGATGCCGGAAGTTTTTGAAAATTTTTATCAGCTTTTTGGAAAAACGACATCAGACTTTTATGATTTAAAACGTCTCGATCCATCATACCGAATTTATTGGCAGAAAGACGATTTTACAGATATTCCGGCTAAACTTTCAGAATTAGAAGCACTTTTCGAAGAGCTTGAACCAGGCTCGGGAAAAAAGTTAAAAGATTTCTTAGCGCAAGCTGAATTGAAATATACTACCGGAATGGGTAGCTATGTATTCAAACCATCCCATTCTATAAACGAGTATCTCGATCTTCGCTTGTTAAAGGAGAGTTTTAAAATTCAGATGTTCACCAGCATCAGCAAGCATCTGCGAGCATATTTCAAGCATCCCAGATTACTTAAGCTTTTAGAGTTCCCGGTTCTATTTCTGGGCGGTACAGCTCAAAATACACCTGCACTTTATAGCATGATGAATTATGCCGACCTGGCGCTCGGAACATGGTTCCCAATAGGGGGGATGAATGAAATTGTAAAGGCAATGGTGTCAATTGCCACAGAAAAGGGTGTTGATATTAAACTGAACCATGAGGTTTCTAAAATTAAAACACAAGGTAAGTTTGCTCTAGGGATAGAGACAAATCAGGGGTTCTATACAGCAGATCTTATCATCTCGAACGCAGATTACGAGCATACTGACCAAACTCTTTTAGACACGGATAAGCGAAATTACACGCCCAAATATTGGGATAAAAGGGTTTTGTCTCCCTCTTCCTTGTTATTTTATATCGGCATTAATAAGAAACTGGATAATGTACTTCATCATAATCTCTTCTTTGATGAAAATTTGGAGCAGCACGCCGATGAAATTTATAAGAACCCACGGTGGCCGAACAAGCCTTTGTTTTATGTTTCATGTACCTCAAAAACAGATAAGGCTTCTGCACCCGAAAATGGAGAGAATCTATTTTTTCTTATGCCACTGGCTCCTGGTTTAGAAGATAACGATGCTTTACGCGAAAAATACTTTGAAATATTGATGAACCGCTTCGAAAAGATAACCGGAGAAAGTTTAAGAGATGCTATCATCGTTAAGCGCTCATATGCGATTAATGATTTTATTAAGGACTACCACTCCTATAAAGGCAATGCATATGGCTTGGCTAATACCTTAATGCAAACAGCATTTTTAAAACCAAAAATGCAATCGAAAAAAATCAAGAATCTTTTATTTACAGGACAGTTAACCGTACCCGGTCCTGGTGTACCGCCGGCAATTATCTCCGGCCAAGTGGTAGCTAAAGAAGCACTGAAGTACTTTGCTGAAAAATAAAATGATTATAAGCTCTGCATCGCGGAGGAGAAAAGCCACTTTATGAAACCAAAATTTAATCGTTCTGGAACTTAATCAGCATCTTTGATGCTCGGTGCTTGCGGTCATAACATAATAAGAATAGCGGGGGCAATTACCGTACTTATAGAAATAGATGCATAAGGACAGGTGCCTTTACAGAGCGCTTTTCTTTATATGAAACTTTAGAGAAAGAGTACAGTAATCTCAAATTACTGGCATTGCCCTAATGCATAATATATTACAATAAATATTACAATCGTGGATAAGCAGCCACCGCCAAGTTTTTTCGCGCCATAACCGGCAATCAGAGTTCTAAATAAATTATTCATAATCACACATTTTTATTTAAAACTCTTAATACCTAAGAAAGTTTGATATCAACTACATCTGCTTTTTATAGCAAAAAGTGTTCGTTTACAAAATGTTTCTTAATATTGAAAAGAAGCTTAACATAAACTTAATATTGGGTGTGATATTTGTTAACACTATCTTAATATTTTTGGTTCGAAAAAATGACGGCTATTAAGTCGTTGGTTTATCTCATTAAATCAAATGAAACTATCATGTATTCCCATATACCAACCAAAATGAGAACAGGGTTCGCATGATAAGCATACTTATAAAATAACAATCAACATGAAAAAAACTACTCTATTTATTGCTCTTATCGCTTTATTTAGCGCTTGTGGAGACAGCGGCAAAAACACTGAAGGTAATGCCAGTGAAATAAAAATTGACGGTTCAAGTACGGTTTTCCCATTATCTGAAGCAGTTTCTGAAGAATTCAGAAACGAAGATGCCAATGTTCGTGTTACTGTTGGCGAGTCTGGAACTGGTGGTGGTTTCAAAAAATTCTCAAGAGGAGAGATCGATATCAATGATGCGTCTCGCCCTATAACATCGGAAGAAATCGAATTATGTAAAAATGGCAAAATCGAGTTTATCGAACTTCCTGTAGCTTATGACGGCCTTGCTGTAGTAGTAAACAAAGAAAACACTTTCGTGGATTACCTAACCGTAGCGGAGTTGAAAAAAATATGGGAGCCTGCCGCTCAGGGTAAAATTAAAACCTGGAATCAGGTTCGTACAAGTTTTCCAAATCAGCCAATCAACTTATATGGCGCCGGAACAGCATCAGGAACTTACGATTATTTTACTGAAGCCATTGTTGGAAAAGCGAAATCATCTCGCGGAGATTACAACGCAAGTGAGGATGACAATGTATTGGTTAAAGGTGTATCATCTGATAAAAATGCCTTGGGTTATTTCGGTCTGGCTTATTATCAAAATAATTCTGATAAGTTAAAGCTTGTTCCAATAAATGATGAAAACGATTCGAATGGAAAAGCTGCGGTTCTTCCTACACAAGAAACTGTAAGCAACGGAACTTATGTGCCACTTTCAAGACCGGAATTTATTTACGTAAGTGCTAAATCGGCTGATCGCCCGGAAGTAAAAGCCTTTGTAACGTTCTACTTATCGAACGCACAGGCATTGGCAAAAGAAATTGGTTCTGTTCCCTTAAAACCGGAAGTATATAAATTGGTTCAGGCAAGATTCGATAGCAAAACTACAGGTTCAGCTTTTGGAAATGGTGTTAGCACAATCGGTGTAAATCTTACAGAACTTTTGCAGGCAAAATCTAAATAGAGATTTCTTCATTAAAGCCTTATAAGCCAAAACTTAAAGGCTTTAAATATTTGATATGTTAAGCATTAAAGAACGAATAATAGAGGTCTTCCTGTTTCTTTGCAGCTTCCTTACTGTCATTATTACTCTAGGTATTGTATTGGTTCTGGCCTCAGAATCAATACAGTTTTTCTCAAAAGTTTCGATCATAGAATTTGTAACCGAAACCGAGTGGACGCCACTTTATGCAAGTAAAAAGTTTGGTATTCTGCCTTTAGTAACCGGTACGCTTCTGGTAACGTTTATTGCCATTGCAGTAGCACTTCCGCTGGGTCTTACCATTGCTGTGTATCTAAACGAATATGCAAATAAAAAATTCACGGCGGTTGTTAAGCCTTTACTAGAAATACTAGCAGCAATCCCAACGGTTGTTTACGGCTTTTTCGCCTTAACTTTTGTAACTCCTCTACTTCAAAAGTTCCTTCCAAACTTATCGGGTTTTAATGCTTTATCTGCGGGATTGGTAATGGGGGTTATGATTATTCCATATATCTCCTCTTTAAGTGAAGATGCTTTGAGGGCAGTACCAAAATCGCTTCGCGAAGCAGCTTACGGAATGGGTTCCACACGGTTACAAACCGCATTTAGGGTGATGGTTCCGGCCGCATCTTCGGGCATTATTGTCTCAGTAATATTGGCTATCTCTCGGGCAATTGGGGAAACAATGATTGTAGCGATAGCCGCCGGGCAGCAGCCAAGGCTTACGTTAAATCCATTACACTCGATCGAAACAATCACCACCTATATTGTTCAGGTAAGTATGGGCGATGTGCCCCGAAATTCGATCGAGTACAGTACTATCTTTTCGGCGGGTATTACGTTGTTCGTGTTCACATTCATTTTAAATAATATCAGTTTCTCGATTAAACGGAAATATCATCAGAAGTATGAATAATTCGCAGCTTAATAAACTGAAAGATTCGGCCTTTAAGTTCGTTGCTATTGCCTGCACCTTTTTCGGGCTGTTGGTTTTGGCTGTATTGCTTTATACTGTTTTCTCAAAAGGACTAGCCAGGCTCGACTGGGATTTCATTACGAATCTACCATCGCGAAGGGCAGCAAGCGCCGGTATTTATACCGCCCTTTTGGGGATGATCTGGATCTTGGTTCTTACTGTAGTAATTGCCTTTCCAATTGGCATAGCAGCCGGTATTTATCTTCAGGAATATGGGAAGAAGAATCGTCTGGCTAATATCATTGAAATTAATATTGCTAATCTGGCCGGGGTGCCATCCATTATTTATGGAATTTTAGGTCTTGAGTTTTTCGGACGTATGCTAGGTCTTGGTAATAGTATTCTAACCGGAAGTTTAACATTATCTCTTTTGGTTCTGCCTTTGATTATTGTATCCACTCGCGAAGCGATAAAAGCAGTTCCAAACTCTATACGGGAAGCGGCGTACGGTTTAGGCGCAACGAAATGGCAAACCATTTATTCAATTGTGCTCCCTTCGTCGTTTGGTGGAATTTTAACCGGCCTTATTCTTGCCATTTCCAGAGCCGTTGGTGAAACTGCCCCCTTAATAGTAATAGGTGCCTTAGTTTACGTTCCCTTTGCGCCATCGAGCCCAATGGACGAATTTACTGTCCTTACCATTCAGATATTTAATTGGGTTACTCGTCCACAGTCAGGCTTTGAAACAAATGCTGCATCTGCCATCATCATTTTACTTTTATTTACGTTCTTAATGAATGGAATAGCTGTAGTTTTAAGGAATAAATTCAACAAAAGAACCAGGTTTTAAACTCAGAAATGCAAAAGCTTGAAGCAAGAAATATAAATTTATTTTATGGCGAGAAGCAGGCCTTAAAAGACATCAGTATTGGGATCGATCCTAATACAGTAACCGCTTTTATAGGTCCTTCTGGTTGCGGTAAGTCAACTTTTTTAAGATGTTTTAACCGGATGAACGATTTGATCGATAACGTCAAAATCACAGGCGATATCCTTATCGACGGTAGGAACATTTATAAAAGTAAGATCAACGTAGACGAGCATCGCAAAAAAATCGGGATGGTGTTTCAAAAGCCAAACCCATTCCCTAAAAATATATACGAAAACGTAGCATTCGGTCTGAGAATTAAAGGTGTTAAGGATAAATCCGTTCTGGATGAAACCGTTGAACGCTCGTTAAGACAGGCAGCTTTGTGGGAAGAGGTAAAAGATGATTTGAAGAAATCGGCTTTATCACTTTCTGGCGGCCAGCAGCAGCGTTTATGTATCGCCAGGACGATGGCTGTTGAACCTTCGGTGATTCTTATGGATGAACCGGCTTCTGCGCTTGATCCCTTATCAACTGCCAAAATTGAAGAGTTGATTTATGAACTAAAAGCCAAATACACTATTGTGATCGTTACGCATAACATGCAGCAGGCTGCAAGAATAAGCGATAAAACCGCGTTCTTTTACTTGGGCGAACTGATAGAGTACAATACCACCACAACCATTTTCACGAACCCCAAAAAGGAGCAAACACATAATTATATTACCGGCCGGTTTGGTTAGTTAATTTTCATTTATCATGACGCATTTAGAAGAAGAATTACAAAAGTTAAAAGCTGAAATGACCGAAATGGCATATCTGGTAACCAGCCAGATCGAGAAGAGTCTTGTCGCACTTACTGAAGGCGATTTGGATTTAGCCCAGGAAGTTATTTTCAACGAAAAACGCGTAAATGCCTACGAACTTTCACTTGATAAAGATTGCGAAAATATACTGGCCCTGCTTAACCCTTTCGCAACCGATATGCGCTTTGTGTTTGCTACGCTAAAAATCAACAGTAACTTCGAAAGAATTGGCGATAGTGCCGAGGGTATTGCTCAATACCTGATTATGGCAGGCGAATGTTTTGATAAAGATTTGCTAAAAGTAACCCGCTTCGCGGAGATGGCCGAGACGGTTAATTTAATGCTTCAGTCAATTTCTACCGCATATGCCAACGGCGATACGAAACTGGCACGTACAATATTTAATCAGGATAATATTCTTGACGATATCAATAAAAGTGCAACCGACGTAATTGTTACATACATTAAAGGTAAATCGGTAGATGTTACCAAGGCCTTGTATCTTTTAACTATAATCCGGAAACTGGAAAGAGTGGGAGATCATGTAACTAATATTGCTGAGGAAATTATTTTCCATATGGAAGCGAAGATTTTAAAGCATGTTAAGAAAGCTAAGAAATTAGATTCTTAACCTGCTTTTATCATTCCAGCAAAAGACTTCCTCAAATAAATTTAGACTTTCCCTTTTGTAAGCTAAATTCCTAACTTAGCCCCCTGTCTTTAGAGGATATTGAATGAATACATCTTTTGATTTTGAGAAGCCTATTGCCGATCTCCAACACCAAATTGAGAAGTTAAAGCAAGTTGCCGATAAGACTAAAGTCGATATGTCGGCTAATATTACCGAGCTTGAAGCCAATTTAGAGGCCACTAAACAGCGTATTTATACAAACCTGAACGGTTGGCAAAATGTGCAGATCTCCAGACATCCCGACCGTCCTTATACCTTGCAATATATCGAGATGATCTGCGATGATTTTATCGAAATGCATGGCGATCGTACGGTAAAGGATGATAAAGCAATAGTTGGAGGCTTTGCTTCGATAAACGGGCAGACCGTAATGATCATCGGCCACCAGAAAGGAACTAACACCAAGTTACGGCAATACCGCAATTTTGGGATGGCTAATCCCGAAGGGTACCGCAAAGCATTGCGTTTAATGAAACTTGCCGAAAAGTTTAACAAACCCGTAATTACTTTAATCGATACTCCGGGTGCATACCCTGGTCTGGAAGCTGAAGAACGCGGACAAGGTGAGGCAATTGCCAGAAACTTGCTCGAAATGTCGGTGCTGAAAGTGCCTGTATTATGTTTTGTAGTAGGCGAAGGCGCATCGGGCGGGGCTTTAGGTATTGGTATTGGTGATAAAGTATACATGCTGCAACATACCTGGTATTCGGTTATATCACCTGAATCTTGTTCTTCAATTTTATGGCGCAGTTGGGATTATAAAGAGAAGGCGGCAGAAGTTTTAAAACTTACCGCTGAAGATATGTATGCCAATAAATTGGTGGATGGAATTATTCCTGAACCACTGGGCGGTGCGCATCATGATCCTCAGGCGATGGCCGAAACCATAAAAACGAAAATTTTAGAGGATCTGGAATCTCTTAGAAATAAAGATATTGATACCGTAATTGCCCAGCGCATTGAGAAGTTCTGCGCTATGGGCGTTGTTATAGAGTAGGTAAAGAATATAATATGTTAATAGAAAAAAGCGAAGTTCACAACTTCGCTTTTTTCTGTTTTGTACAAGCTTTATGCTTTAACCTCTTAGCTTAACCTCTCGCTGGTAAATATTACATTCCCAACTTAGATTCTAAAGCCTTAAACTGATTTTTAAGCTTGGTATTTAAAGCTGCTTGATTATGTTTTTCTGTAATCTTAATCAATTCGTTTAATACTGAAGCACCCAATTGCATGTCGTTAGATTGTGCCGCCTGCCCTGATTGAGCAATGAAGTTTAGTTCTGCTAAAATGTAATCAGCCGTACTTTCAACAAGTTTGTTGGCACGTTGTGTTTCTTTTACCTGGTACAGCAAATCTGCTGTATAATAACGATGAAGAACTAAGTAGAATATGTGATTTTTATCCGGAATAACTTCCTCAGATTTTAACAGCACCTTTCTCGCTTCTTCAGTTTTCCCTTGACTGATAAAACTTTCGGCTAACTGGTTAAAGCTTTTCATGATAATAGCAATCATTCTGGTCGACTCAGGATCAAGGTAGGATGCATTTTTCATGTTTCCCCATTTAAACTTTGTAAGCATGTTATGATACATGGCTTCTGTGTTTATCAGATCGTTATCACGGCTCATCGAATCTACAGCCGCCGGTTTTAATGGCAAGACTCTGTAGGCGAAGCCTTCATTGTACATGTATTTTTGTAAACCGATGAAGTTATCTGCCGGTACAGTTACCGCAAAATAAATGGGCCGTTTCCAGTTGTTATGAGAAAGGATATCAAGCATAGCAAGCTCTGCCTTCGTTACATAGTCCTTGTTATAGGTCCACTCCATACTCGGTGCTATATCGGCAGCTTTAGATGCGCTTACCGTTTTTGTAGCCAGTACTTCCGCCGGATCTACAGTGAGCTTGAAA
>DASWMZ010000219.1:0-14460 GCA_036399495.1 Pedobacter sp. | reverse complement strand
CCTATTCAAAATTAGTAGCTATCAATAAGACTGATAACACTGTAATAGCCAAAGTACAGTTCAAAGGGATAACTGGTGAAAAGTATTGTTATACAGACTATTACACTAATATAGAAACTTGCGATACCGACTATTATCTTGATCCTCAACTGGTATTTAAAGATGGTTCTCCAATGAGTATTGATGAATTCTTCGAAGGAAGTTTCGGCACTTTGATAGACGACCTTGACGAGTTTTCTACAGACTTCGAATAAGAGTTGATACCTAATAAAAATATTTAGAAAGGAGGCCTATAGCCTCTTTTTTTATTTAAGGATTAGCTTTAATCTGATAAATGGTTGAGCCGTATCCACACCAAATTCCCACACCGGGCCCCTCGATATTGGATTTAATCTTTCCGGTAGATCCAATCAACGGATTCGAGGAATTCATTACTTCATCCTGAAAGTTGCTCCAAAAGTCAAAACCTTCCTGCGGTATTGCAGAGAACTTAACTAGTACAGTTTCTCCTTTCTCAAAGTAGGGATCGTTTTTCACTGTAAGGTTGTTCAATGGTCCGCGATTTGCCTGAATAGTTAACTCCTTACCATTAAAGTATTTATCATCCTGATTGGATAGTAGTGTTGGTATAAAGCGTTTTTCGGTACTTGTTTTAGTATATAATTTATAGAAGTTCCTCTCATTGGGATTGTCTGTAAACTTCACAAATAATTGGGCCTGTTTGTTATCATCACCTTTAGATAAAAACCATATCGAATCCAGGGCCGCCCTTGGCGGGATTGTGGTGGTAGAGGTTAAGGTATTTCCGGCATATTCAATTTTGAGCGTATAAATTTTTCCCGACTGACCTTTCAATTCTGATCCTCTATAGATATAAGGCGGAAAATAATTGTTATCGCGTTTTACGGTCAATACTTCAGAGTTTACACCATCACTAACTGTTACCTTGGCCCACCGAATTACTACCTCACTTAATTGTGCCGAATCTACTGCAGTAAAAAAAGGTAGATTGTGACTTAATATTACGTTCGGATAATCGTTTTCTTCAATCCAGCCTTCTACTACAAACTTTGGATTATAGCCACCAAGTGATTTTGGATCTTCTTTCTGACATCCAAATACTACGCAGAATAGTACTAAAGCGAGTAATCTTATGGCTAATTTCATTTAGTTTGCTTAAATAACAATCTGTAGCTTAAAGATGGGAGTACTGGTAAAAGAGCAACCGACTTTGGCCTGATCGTAACACGTTGTTGTTCCAGACTGCCTTCGGCATCAAAATAAATATAGATGGGGTTTTGTCTGTTGTAAATATTGTAAACAGAAAAGGAAAGCTCGCTTGCAAATCTTTTGTTCAATTTGGATTTATAGGTTAACGACAAATCTATCCGATGATAAGCAGGCATCCTGCTTCCGTTAAACGCGCCATATTCATTAATGATATTCCCACCTAAAAGATACCGGCTTTCTGGTTTGGTGTAAGCATTTCCGGTAGCGTAAGTGAAAGATCCTGAAAAACTCCAGCTTCTATTTCGGGCATAATTCGAAACAATTGAAAGATCGTGTCTTCTATCGTATTTTGCCGGGAAGGTTTCTCCATCATTTATCAATTCAAAAGTTCGATTGCTCTTAGACAAAGTATAGCCAATCCAGCCGGTAAACTTTCCCATTTTCTTTTTTAAGAAAACTTCTGTTCCGTAAGCATCGCCGTTTCCAAAAGATAAGTTGTTTTCAATTTTTAGATTGTCGATCAAACTCATAATGCCACCCGAAAATTCGATTAGTCCATTCATCTTTTTATAATACATGTCGATGTAAGACTCGTAGTTTTGACCAAAATCTCTAAAATATCCCAGTGAAAATTGTTGCCCTTTCTCTGCCGGAATGGTATTTAAAGAAGGCATCCAGAAATCGGCAGGAAAGTTTACTGCCGTAACAGATATTAAGTGGATGGGCTGAACGTTCCTTGAGAAAGAGAATTTGATAGAAGAATTATTACTAATTGATTGTTTAAAAGTTAACGACGGTTCCAAATATAAAAATGACCTAACAGTCGATTTTCTACCAAAATTCACCTCGCTTTTATCCTCGTTGATTAATGTATATGGTCCTTTATGGCGATAATTAGTCAATCGAAGGCCCGCGTAAATTCCTGTCTGGTCAGAGATTTTATATTCGTCACTCAGGAAGATTGAACTTTCATCAGAGTAATAAGTGTTGGGATTACCGAAATCATAATCAACCCCAAATGATCGAATAGATGGAGTGTTGGGTTTGAAATTATGGTCAACGTATTGAATGCCGCCTTTTAAATAATGCTTATCAAGGTAAATATTAATAATGCTCTTAAAATTATAGTCCCTGATATTTGAAGCAATTCCGGCTACAAAATTATCCTGCTGCAACCCAAAATTGAATCTATAGCCGCTAAAACTGGCAGTGTTGTTTAGCACCACCGAATTACTGATGATAGTTTTTAAGGTTAGCGAATATGCGGAATTCTGCCAATCCATTCCATTGCTGATATCGGCACGGGCGTCAAAACCAAAAGCATCGTCACCGGTGTAAGCATTGAAATATAAAAAATTGCTTTTGCCTAGTCGAGCGTTCGAACTAAAGTTTAGGTCGTGGAAATCGTATTTAATATTATTGAAGGAACTCGAAGTCGATTGCATGCTGCTCAGCAAAGGCCAAACGGTATAATTCATAAAGGTTTTTCGTGCTATTGCTGATATCGACCAGTTTTTCGTAACAGGAGTTGCCAGGCTTGCACTTGCGGCAAGAATACTGATATCCCCCTCCATAGAAATAGAATCAGCTATTTTTCTGCTGCTATTTACTTCAATGATCGCAGAAAGCCGGCCGCCAAACTCTGAAGGGATGCCAGATTTATAAAGATTTATGTGATCTACTGCGCCGCTGTTAAATACAGAGAAAAATCCAAGCAGGTGCGAGGGGTTGTAAATTACAGCGTCGTTGAAAATAGTAAGATTCTGTCCTGACGTTGCCCCCCGTACATAAAAACCTGAGTTTCCCTCTCCGCCTTTACCGGTTCCGGGGAGGGTTTGTAGGGCTTTGATAGGATCGCGCTGACCTAAAAAAGCGGGCACCTTTTCCAGATCATCATTTGTAATAGTTGAAACATTTGGAGAGATCTTATTAGCGTTGCTTTTCTTTGCCGAAACTTTAACTTCCGCCATAGCGGCAGATTTCAAATTCAGGTAATAGGCAGTTTGAGTATTTCCTGTCACCTCAATCTTTATATTTAAAGTATCGTAAGTAAGGTGGGTAATCGTTATCTGATTTTTCCCGAAAGGAAGATTTAGTGAGAAATAGCCATTGTCTTTACTTCTGGTGCTTTGCCCGGAACTAGCTTTAAAAATGGCGTTTGCAATTGGATTTGAGGTTTCGGATGTATATAAATAACCTTCGACTTTAAATTGCTTGCTTTGCGATGATGCGCTCGTTGCCATCAGTAAAAAAAAGATCAGGAATGAAAGACTAAGATGTAATGAACTGAGGTATCTTGTGTAATATGTTGTAGGCACAAATACTGGTTCCAATAAACTCAATTTACATCCAGATTAAACTTCCGTCTAAATTCCTCAAGCTTCGGATTTTTAGCGAGCATGTGCTGATATTTTTCGTGAGAAGTGTAAAGCTTTTTCTTTTCGTTTTGCTCGGCCTGACGAGTGATGATATCGATGCCAAAGTTTTCGAGCTTCACTCTTAAAAAGTTAAGCAAATCGATCTTTTCTACCATTAAAAGTTCTTCCTGTATCCGATTATCTATTACCAGTTCAATCTTTGAATCATCCAGAAGTGTAGGTGGACTGCCTGTCATGATGGTAAACAAATTAATCTTACCTGCCTTTTTTATAGTAGCGGCGTACTCATTCCAGAGGTTTAGAAATTCATCTGCATTAAAAGGTTTTCGGCTTTCGCCCGATACATATTTGGGTTCATCTTCTTCCGCCCTTGCCAAATTGCCACTAAGGTCATTTAAATTAGGGATAATAGAAGGAATCGATTTTAATGGTTGGATGGCTATTTTCGGTTTTTCCTCGGGAATTGGCGAAGGGGGTATTGATTCTTCCCGTGTGCTTTCTGCAACTATTTCCGCATGTATTGGCGTAATGGATGGTATCGGTTCTTCCCTACGTGCCTCTGGTTGTGGTGGCAAAACAGGCGATGGAACGCTTGTGGATTCAGGTTTTACTTCAGATTCAGGTTTTTTTTTTAGCGCTTCTGCGGAAGCAGTAGTTGAAAGATTGAGTGCCGACGGTATATGGCATATTTTTATCAGCGAAAGCTCTACCTGTAAACGCTGATTTTTGCTGTTTTTATAATTAAGATCGCACTGGTTAGCGATATTTAACGCCGATAGTAAAAAAGATGCCGAAGATGATTTTGATTGCTCCAGATACTTCTGACGAATACCATCACTTACTTCAAGTAATTTTAGAGTTGAGTTGTCTTTACCTACTAATAAATTCCTGAAGTGTGCAGCCAGGCCATTTATAAAGTTGTTTCCATCGAAGCCATTTGCAAGGATTTCATCAAAAAGCAGCAAGCTGTTGGCAATGTCTTCTTTTAATAAACTATCGGTGATCTTAAAATAATAATCGTAGTCAAGAATGTTGAGGTTATCGATTACTGCCTTATAACTTACGTTCCTGTTTGAAAAGCTAACAATCTGGTCGAACATAGAAAGGGCATCGCGCAAGCCGCCATCCGCTTTTTGAGCAATTAGGTGTAAGCCGTCATTGTCATATTCAATAGATTCTTTTTTTGCAATAGACGCCAGATGACTGGCCATGTCTTCTACACGTATCCTGTTAAAGTCGAAAATCTGGCACCTCGAAAGAATGGTGGGTAAGATTTTGTGCTTCTCGGTAGTAGCTAAAATAAATATTGCGTAGGAGGGAGGTTCTTCTAGCGTTTTTAAAAACGCGTTAAAAGCTGCCTGCGATAGCATGTGAACCTCATCAATAATATAAATTTTGTACTTGCCGGTTTGTGGCGGTATTCTTACTTGTTCAATTAAACTACGGATATCGTCGACTGAATTATTCGATGCAGCATCCAGTTCATGTATACTAAACGAGTTACCGTTAAGAAATGATCGGCATGATTCACATTCGCCACAAGCTTCTACCTGATCAGATAAGTTTTGACAATTGATAGTTTTAGCAAGAATACGCGCGCAGGTAGTTTTGCCCACACCACGTGGACCGCAAAATAAAAATGCCTGGGCGAGCTGATTGTTTTTGATGGCATTTTTTAAGGTGTTGGTGATATGTTGTTGACCTACAACGCTTTCAAACGTTGCTGGTCTATACTTTCTCGCCGACACAATAAAATTATCCATCGCCCCTAAAATAATAAGAAGAAGTCAGAATTATGCAGGCGAATTACGATTATGTGAACCTGTATTTTACAAGGAATAGATACTTTAAAAAGCAATTTAAATTTTTTTAAATTTTTGTAACCTATTTATAAAACCTGGGTATAAGTGTACATAAGATTTGGTTAAGTTAAGTGGTTTTTATATAGGTTAGGTTTACAAAGCGCCCCCAAAGGCGCTTTTGTATTTTACGACAGATTAGACGATAGAGGTTCCAATCATTCCGTTGAGTAAATTCAATATATTTTTTTCCCTTATGCTCGGAGTGTAACACTCGTTGCGGTGAAATAAATTTATAATTTAGGAAAATATTTTACCGGCTCTTATATGCTGATTTTAAATATCATAACTCTTTGCAACTTATCCTTTTTGTTCTGCCTGCTTTTTTTCAGAAAGAATAATGCATTACCCAATAAAATTCTTGCCTTAATATTAATTAATCCAGGAATAAATTTCCTTAGTAATATAAATGTATTGTCTGGAGGTTTATATAAATCTCCTTATATCTATTTTTTCGCCCAGGTCAACTGTTTTGCATTCGCACCATTAGTGCTTCTCTACGTACATCTTTTGATTAATAAAAAAGCGAGCGTTAAACATCCTCTTTTCTTTTTAACCGGATTAGCGATGTCTTTAGCGGTTTACTTTGCTTTTGAATTTGCTTTTATGCCAGAGGAGGCGCAGGCGGCTTACCTTAGCGGTATTTTACAGGAGCCCTATCCTTGGCAGATGAATATCATCAATGGATTATTTATTCTCATGCAACAGGTTTATTTCACCGTTGCGGCTATTGATATCTATAATTATCGAAAGAAACTTTCTTATACTTTATCTAATTACGATAAAACGCGTGTTACTTATATCACAAAATTCTTATCGTTAATATGGATACTTAATGTGGTCACAATTGCCTTGTATGTAACTCTGCCCACAATTCAAGTCGAGTACATTTATCTTCCCCTGGTTTTGACTGTAATCTATTTCTTTATCCTTTATTACAGCTTTCATTATCACTCAATTTTTACTCATACATCGTACGCAAACTTCCTTGAGGAAAATGTACTGCCAAATTTTGAGGAAGACAAAAAAGACTTCTCACAGCAAATAATAGTAGATGCCGAACTTGCAATATTGGCGCAACAAGTAGAAGATTATCTTATTACAGAGCAACCCTTTACAAACCCGGATTTGAGTCTCGAAGCATTAGCTAAAGAACTAAACATCCCGGTAGCCCGACTTTCCCTTGCTATAAACAAAGTGCTTAAAAAGACCTTTTACGAGTTAATAAATGAAAAGCGGGTCCAAAAATCTAAGATCTTATTAAAAGAATTATCAGAACAAAACACCATTGAATATATAGCTTATCAGTCTGGCTTTAACAGCCGGGCTTCCTTTTACCGGGCGTTTAAAAAACATACTGATATTACTCCTAAAGAATTCCTGAAAATCGAATCTTAGATTTCGCAGCCAAAATGTAACGCAAAATTTGTCTCAATTCCTTTGATGCGACAAAAATTCGCCGGAGAGATGGTTTATTTGATGTATTAAATATCATTAACTAATCATGAGCATTCAGACAAAATTTCTAGCAATTGCACTGCTGATCGGCGTAACAACGGCAGAAGCACAAACCCTCACCGAGTTTAAACCAAAAGATTCGAAGTATGGCTTAAACAAAGCCAAAGACGCCAAACGACTCTACATCTCCAACTTTTCAGTAAACTATCAGGTATATAACGAGAAGGAGGACTTCAAACAGGGAGGTTCAATGTTGGGCGGGGGGCATAAAGGCGATTCAAAAGCGCAGCTATCAATCGGCTTGACCGGCCTGACCGAAAGTGACGTGCAACAGATTACCGATAAATTATATCAGGACTTTCTTGCACAGATAAAAGCAAAAGGATTACAGGTTATAACAGCTGATGAAGCTGCTAAACTAGAGTCCTATGCTGATTTTACAAGGTTGCAGGGCGGAACTGTTAGCCGGTCTCAGTTTCCCGGTGTGATGGCTACGGCACCAACTGGCTACGAATATTTCGTAAAGAAAGTTGGCAAAGACGGAAAAGCAAAAAGCGGTGGGTTTTTAAATAATCCGGCGATGATGTATCCGAAAATGTCGAAAGACCTGGATAACGCAATTATTGCTAATGTGAATATGTTTGTCATGTTTGTAGAGAGTCAAGGTGCTTTTCGTGGCGCAGGCGCGAATATAAAAGTGAAAACAAATCTCCGTCTTGCAGGTCAGGAAGCAATTGAGATGACCAGCGATGCCAAATTTAAAATGAAAGGACAAAATGATATTATCCCGATTACCAGCAGTGTAGGGTTTTACCATGGTAAGATGGGCATGGGATCAACTACAAGTTATATCGGGACTTTGGGTAAGGGCTTAGGAATAGAAGGTGTTATCGAAGATACAAAGCTTCAAAGCTTCGCTAAAAATGATGCCGACGCGACGGGGACCAGGATGGGAGTGTATAAAGTATATATGCCCGACAATGTTGATAGCAAATCAACCAAAATCATTGAAGTTGACAGCAAAAAATATGTAGAGGGGGTTTATAGCGCAACTAAAAAGTTCCTTGATCATCATACGCAGGATTTTTTGAACGGATTATAAGAATCATGCAGTTGGATCGATAGCATATCAACTTCTTTAAGAAAAAACATTAAATTTTAAAGACAGGAGAGCTATCTCCTGTCTTTGTCATATAAGATGAATCTTATTTGCTTTAACTATTTGGTAGCTAAAGTATTTCCTCTATCTTTGCAATCCCAAAAAAGGGCAAATAAATAACATGCAACAGTACGAAACACTAATCGTTCTTACCCCGTTGTTATCTGAAGAGGTTGTGAAAGAAGCACTTGCTAAATTTCGCGGCATTCTAACCGATAACGGAGCCGAAATTATCAATGAAGATAATTGGGGTTTGAAGAAACTAGCGTATCCTATTCAAAAGAAAACAACGGGATACTATCACCTAACTGAATACAAGGCTCCGGGTGAATTAATTAACAAACTGGAGATTGAATTTAGACGTGATGAGCGTATTATGCGATTTTTAACCATCGCCCTTGATAAGCATGCAATTGCTTACAGCGAGAAAAAACGCAGTGGTGCTTTCAATCAAAAGAAAAAAACTGAGGAGGTAGCAGGATAATGGCAAGAGATCAAATTAAGTACGTTACTGCCCCTAAAGTAGAGGATAATCGTAAAAAATATTGCCGTTTCAAGAAAAATGGAATAAAGTATATTGATTACAAAGACGCAAACTTCCTTTTAAAGTTTATTAACGATCAGGGAAAACTTTTACCACGCCGTCTTACAGGAACTTCTTTAAAGTTTCAGCGCAAAGTAGCTCAGGCTGTTAAGCGTGCCCGTCATATTGGGGTATTACCTTATGTAACAGATTCATTAAAATAGGAGGTAAGCGAAATGGAAATTATTTTAAAACAGGATATTAAAAACCTTGGTGAGAAAGACGACATTGTAACCGTAAAACCTGGTTATGGTCGTAATTATCTTATCCCACAAGGCTTCGCTGCTTTAGCAACATCTTCAGCTAAGAAAGTTTTAGCAGAAAATATTAAACAAGCGCAGTTCAAACAAGATAAAATTAAGAATGATGCGCTTGCAATTGCTGCCAGACTAGAAGGTATAAAACTTTCTGTAGGTGCTAAAGCAGGAGAAAGTGGTAAGATATTTGGTGCAGTAAATACCATTCAGGTGGCTGATGCATTGAAAAAAGAAGGATTTGATGTTGACCGCAGAAGAATTACTTTTGAAACTGAACCTAAATTTGTTGGCGAATACATTGCCAATCTTAACTTGCACAAAGAAGTTAAAGTACAGGTTCCTTTTGAAGTAGTTGCTGAATAATACTTTTAATGATCAGCTTTTATTGCTGATTGATAATTTAAAAAGGTACTCTTTAAGAGTGCCTTTTTTATTTTTGTGCCCATGACGCGTAAAAGGAGTACTGCTCGGAAATCTTCATCGAATCGGTTGTCTAATATTTTGAGAACTGTCAAGAAGGTTTTATTGTGGTTTTTTGTAATCACATTTATATGGGTGCTTGCCTATCGTTTTATTAATCCCCCTATCACCTGGCTGATGGTTCAACGTGGAATCGAACAAAAGAGTGATAATAAGAAATGGAAAATAGATAAGAAGTGGCGGAACTTTGACGATCTATCGGAAAATTTAAAATACGCTGCAATGGCTGGTGAAGACGCACATTTTTTGCAGCACTGGGGTTTTGATTTGAAATCTATACAAAAAGCTTATACAAAGAATAAGGCTGGGAAACCGATGCGCGGAGGGAGCACCATTACTCAACAGACTGCCAAAAACGTTTTTTTGTGGCCTGGCAGATCGTGGATAAGAAAAGGCTTTGAGGCTTATTTTACCGCCTTGATAGAATTGCTTTGGAGCAAGAAACGCATCATGGAAGTTTATTTGAACGTGATTGAAATGGGCGACGGAATTTACGGTGCAGAAGCTGCTACACAATTCTATTATAAGAAATCAGCTGCTAAGTTAAGTAAGCGCCAGGCTGCTTTGCTTATTGCGGTAGTACCTAATCCGAGACGCTGGACACCTCTTCATCCTACGGCCTATGTCTATCAAAAACAGTATCGAATTCTTCAGAATATGCGAAGAATTAAATTTTTGAAATTCGATTAAAGGCCAATCATTCGGCAAAGCAGCAACTTGATGAAATTCAGTACTGCTTGTAAGTAATTAAGTATTAATCAAATTACCAAACACGCTTTGATGCCAGCTATTCTTGAACGGAACCTCCCAATTGGTTTCAAGCTCTTCGATGTTTTGAACGAGGTTGTTAAAAACGATCGTATCTTCGGTAATCTTACCATTTAAAATTAATTCCTCAAATTCCTCACGCCCGCAAGAATCTATTGTTTCGCCCTCGCGATAAGCAATATCAATCCGATCAAATAAACTTATCCCAAATTGATTTTCGATGTGTTTCATCAAATTTACAGATTTATCAATAGAGCAGCCTGTTGCGCCTGCTTGTTCTTCGTCAACTGCCACGATTATGAACCGGTTATACCGTATATCAGCTAATGCAGTCAGCTTATTGCCATGAGCTTCCCATTGATTAATAAAATTGTATAATATATCTTTTATCTCTGTTTCTTCAGTGGTTGTGAGGTGGCGGTTTGATTGGTAGATCCACACGCGGGCTTTTTTAGATATTTCCATTTGAATATATTTGTTTTTAATAGCCATGGAGCTATCATGAGCAATTTGATCAGTTTCTAATGGAATTCTCATGATGGGTCCATAATTCAAAATTACAAATTATAAGTTCGCAAATACTTAATGCCTCTCCTTTATGTACAGCACGTGTAAATATTCTACCGCCTCGTGTTTCTTTTTATTTTCTTTATTTTTATTATCGCTATCAATGTAAAGTTGTAAGAACAGATGAACTGAAATGGATTCAGCGAGTGCTTTTAGCGTCGTATATCAATCTACTGTTACACAGGTATAAAGAAATGGGATTTATCGGTAACCTTAGATGGCTTATTCCGTTTAAGGAAACACTTTACCTCTGGTAAACAGGGATATTTTTCTTTTAATCTAAAACGCTCATCAGATATTGACTTTAATGGAGCTTTAATTTGGGAAACATAATATTCACTACTCCAGAAGTTGATATTATAGTTCAAACGGATAATGACCCAAAAGGTAATATAGACTCTATGACTTCAATATTATCGCTACCGGTAATTGACATAAAACCTGAACAAGTGAATAGTTTAAAGAATAATATTTCGATGTTGAAACATTAATATTTTTTCAAAATAAGGTTAAAATAAATATTGTATTATTAAAATAATGAATATATATTTGCCATACACACCAGCCACCTACAATGAACAACTTTAAAATTTATGCCCGCGAATTTATTCGGTTAATGCCAGGTTTTATAAAATTTGTTTATCACAGAAGCATTAAAAGCTAATCATTTAAAGTCCATTAGCTCTGGCGGTTATCTCAGCGATATCCAGCACTTCTACTGATTGTTCTTTTTCGACGTGTTTAATTCCGTCGTTTAGCATGGTCATGCAAAATGGGCATGCAGATGCCACAATATTGGCTTTAGTTTTTAAAACCTCCTCAATCCGTTCGCTATTGATCTCCTTTTTCCCTGGTTCAGGCTCTTTAAACATTTGTGCTCCGCCCGCACCGCAGCATAAACCATTTGCTTTACAGCGTTTCATTTCCACTAAATCGGCATCCAATACTTCTAATACTCTTCTTGGTGCTTCATATACTTTGTTTCCTCTTGCCAGATAACAGGGATCGTGAAAAGTGATTTTCTTTCCTTTAAAGCTTTCATTGCCAGCAGTGCGTAGTTTTCCTCCGTCCATTAATTGCTGTATTAATTGACTATGATGGATCACCTCATAATTTCCGCCTAAGCCAGGATATTCGTTTTTAAGTGTATTGAAACAATGCGGGCATCCGGTAACGATCTTTTTGATACTGTAAGCATTTAAAAGTTCGATATTACTTAGTGCCTGCATCTGAAACAAAAATTCGTTACCCGCTCTTTTTGCCGGATCGCCCGTACAGGATTCTTCGTTGCCAAGTACGGCGTATTTAATTCCTACATGCTCAAGTATTTTACAGATCGAACGAGTTATACGTTGGGCTCGTTCGTCGAAACTGCCTGCGCAGCCCACCCAAAATAAAATCTCAGGTTGTTGCCCGGCGGCAGCCATATCGGCCATTGTTGGAACAGAAATTATCTTATCAGGAATGTTTGAGTCCATCATCTTAGGCTTTATTTGACCAATTGAAGCGATCTGTAGCAGCGTATTTCCAGGGAGCGCCATTATTTTCAACATTGGAAAGCATATTGTTAATGCTTAGAGGTGCTTTAGATTCTTCCATTACAACGTATCTTCTTAAGTCCATGATAATGGCTAATGGGTCAATGTTTACCGGACATGCCTTAAGACAAGCCTGGCAAGTGGTGCATGCCCACAGTTCCTCTCGGGTGATATAATCATCGAGCAAGGTCTTTGCATCCACAAAGTCTTTCCCATGTTTATCAAGATTATTCCCTACTTCTGTAAGTCTGTCGCGGGTATCCATTACAATTTTTCGCGGTGAAAGCAATTTACCGGTAATATTTGCCGGACATTCGGATGTGCATCTACCGCATTCTGTGCAGGTATAGGCATCCATTAGGCTTTTCCAGGTTAAGTCCTTTACGTCTTTCGCTCCAAAGCTTCCTGATGATTCTATATTAAGAGGTGTGTAAGTAGGATCTAGCATAGCCCTCACTTCATTTGTAACTACCGGCATATTATCTAAGGCTGCTTTTGGTTCTAGCTTTGAGTAATAAGTGTTAGGAAAAGCCATGATAATATGAAAGTGCTTTGAGTATGGGAGGTAATTGAGAAAAGCAAAGATGCCGATAATATGTAACCACCAGAATGTACGTTCGATAATAATAAGAGAATCTACATTGGAGGTTAAGAGGGTGGCTACAGCGGAGCTTATTGGGAATGCGGCAGCGCTAAAGTTATTACCTGTGCCTGATTGTTGAAGTTTAAAATCGGAAGCGTTCATTAACAGAAAAGCCGACATTAGGATAATCTCAAAATAAAGGATGTAGTTGGCATCAGCTCGCGGCCAAGCAGTCATCTCCAGGCCAAAAAAACGTTTAATCTTAATAATGTTCCGTCGAATTAAAAAGATAAGACACGCAAGTAGAACACTCAGCGCAAGCCATTCGAAGGAAGCAATCAGAACGTTATAAAAAGACCCTAATGATTCAGCAAAGATTCTGTGGGTACCTAAAAGACCGTCAAGTACAATTTCAAGTACTTTGATATTTATGATAATAAATCCGGCATATACGAAAAAATGCAGAATTGCTGGGATTGGCCTGGCCACCATTTTTGTTTGTCCGAAGGCCACTTTCATCATGATCTTCAATCTTTCGGAAGGATTGTCTGATCGATTTATTGGTTGACCAAGCCCTATATTTCTAATAATCTTTTTAATATTCCTAACAAAAAATAGAATTGCTGATAGGAGTATAAAAAGAAAAATTACTTGTTGAATCATTTCATGTTGACTTTAAGCTAATTACAATGGCTTGTTGGTTCGAGATTGTCGTAGCTTAATATAGCAAAAAACTGCCTGAATTGAAAAGGTGAATATTTAAAAAAAATGTTTTTATAAACCAAAAAAGACGCTACATTTGCAATCCCAAAGGGGCTGGTACCATAGCTCAGTTGGTAGAGCAAAGGACTGAAAAATCTTTTTTAGCCTTCGTTTTACTCCACATTCTTCTCAGCTAATTTCTTAGGATTTCTATTGTTTTGTAGTCGAAATATTAGCTCTAAAGTGCTTATTAGGCATTTTCTACTTAATTATCCATTCTGCTGGTTAAACAAAATTGTTAATTATATTCTATTAAATATAGCTAGTTTTTAAACCAAGTGACGCATATAGTGACGCACTTTTCAAAGTAATCCTTCATCGGCGAAACTATAATATCCCTCACTACTAATTATCAAGTGATCTAAGACCGCTATATCTAACAACTCTCCACCACTCCTCAATTTCTTGGTTAAGTTAATATCTGCTTGACTGGGTTGTCTGTTTCCACTGGGATGGTTATGGGCTAAAACAATCCCACTTGCTGCACTTTTGATAGCAGCTATAAAGATTACTTTCGGGTCTGCTATAGTTCCTGCCATTCCTCCAGTACTTATTTCAATAATCCCAAGCACTTTATTAGCTCGGTTCAAAAGCATTACTTTGAAATGTTCGAGAAAGTCTATCGTTTCTAAATTCCAATGCTTCTTGAGTACTTCAAATGCGTCTGATGACTTTGTGATTTTAGGCCTTAATGATGTGTAAGCTCCCCCGTTTTTTGAGCCATTCAAAAGTTGACTCGCTAATTTATTAATTCGGGTAATAAATCCATAGGTGTTTTGAAATTTAGTGCCTCATGAGGTCTATGGTAATTGTAATCGGTCATCCATTCATCAGCTTT
>DASWMZ010000218.1:0-8900 GCA_036399495.1 Pedobacter sp. | reverse complement strand
AGGGGCTTAAATTCTCATAGAATGAAATTTCCGACTAAAGATTAGCCATATAAACTTTCGCTTTCTTCATTTCATCAGCAATATCTTTTCGGCCCGGATTAGCATCTAACAACCGTTGCAAATCATTGATACAAGATTTATAAGAATTTGATGCTGCCGCTTTATCGTAAACTTTTGGATCTTTTTGACCTTTTAAAATAGCATGATCCCGGTAGGCAATTGCACGATTTTGATATAACTTATTGTCATCCGGACTTAGCTCTATCGCTTTCGAATAATCTTTTACGCTTGCAGCTAAAATTCTTTCCCGCTCTAGCGGAGTAAGCGTACTACCCATTTGTGCGCCTAAATAATTACGAACCTTGCCGCGATAATAATAAGCTGACACATCATTCGGACGCAAGGAAATCACTCTTCCAAACGTGCTGATAGCTTTTTGATATTGGCCTGAATGGTAATAAGAGTAGGCAAGCATATAAAGCACATCGGCGTTATTTGCTTCGGCTGGCAATGCTTTTTCCAGATGGACTACGGCATTTTTAAAGTCTTTATCTAAAACCGCTTTGTTTCCCAATTGAACGTAAGGGTTAACTGACTCTGATTTTTGAGCTTTAGATATTCCCGTAAAAAGAAGCAATAGAGAAAAAAAACACGTAAGTAATTTCATTTTATTCTTGATTTATTGGCTAAAACGCAGGAATTTAAATTCCATTATCGCGCCAAATAATTTTCATTATAACGATTTAGCAAAGGTTATAATACACAAGGTTAAATATTTTGTTTCTTTGTTTAAAGAAAACTTTAAACAAGCTGACTTTTTAACAGCTTAATGATGAGTTTTGCTTTTCAATTTTTGATGCCGCCAATTGGCATAAGCATTGCGCTGTAAGTGCTTTTAAATCTTACACACATTTCAAACAGAATTCACTGTCAATATGACGCTGAGAAAGGATATGCATGAGCAACTTTGATTTTAATCAAACATTACCCATAATAAACGAGGATACCGAATTTTTTCCCTTAATGTCTCAGGAGGATGAGGAGGAGATGAACAATGAGGAGACTCCTGAAATCTTATCTATACTGCCACTTCGAAACACTGTTTTGTTCCCTGGTGTCGTAATTCCGATTACGGTTGGCAGAGATAAATCGATAAAACTTATTAAAGATGCTTACAAAGGCGATCGCACCATTGGCGTCGTTTCACAGAGAGATGTAGCGGTTGAAGACCCAACTTACGATGAATTAAACAGCGTTGGTACTGTTGCATTAATTATTAAGATGCTGCAAATGCCTGATGGCAGTACTACCGTGATTATACAGGGAAAACAACGTTTTCGCTTAGGCGAAGCCGTACAAAGCGAGCCCTACATTAAAGCGGCTATCAATAAATTCGAGGAAATTAAACCCAAAGTTGATAAAGAGTTTAAAGCGGTAGTTGCTTCTGTAAAAGAACTAGCCATGCAAATCATACAGCTATCGCCGAATATTCCCAGCGAAGCGGGTATCGCAATTAAAAATATTGAGAGCACTTCCTTTCTGATAAACTTTATTTCATCTAACATGAATGCTGATGTTTCGGCAAAGCAGCACATGTTAGAGGTAGCCAACTTGCACGAACGGGCAAGAATGGTTTTGGAGCACCTCACCATCGAAATTCAGATGCTGGAGTTGCGTAATCAGATCCAGACCAAGGTACGTACCGATTTAGATAAACAACAGCGCGATTACTTTCTCAATCAGCAATTAAAAACCATACAGGAGGAACTTGGCGGCAATTCACCCGACCTTGAACTCGACAACCTTCGCCAACGTTCGATCAAGAAGAAATGGTCGAAAGAAGTTGCTTCGCATTTCGCTAAAGAACTCGATAAGCTTGCTCGCATGAATCCCGCGGCAGCGGATTATTCTGTGCAGGTAAATTACTTGGAATTATTACTGGATTTACCCTGGAACGAATTCACTAAAGACAATTTCGATTTAAAACGAGCTGAAAAGGTTCTTGACAAAGATCATTTTGGCTTAGATAAAGTTAAACGTCGCATCATCGAATATCTGGCTGTTCTTAAACTTAAGAACAACATGAAAGCGCCAATTTTATGCCTGGCGGGCCCTCCTGGAGTTGGTAAAACATCCTTGGGAAAATCTATCGCGAAAGCCTTGGGGCGTAAATATGTGAGAATGGCTTTGGGCGGTATCCGCGATGAAGCTGAGATTCGCGGCCATCGTAAAACGTATATCGGTGCCATGCCTGGAAGAATTATTCAATCGCTTAAAAAGGCAGGCGCAGCAAATGCCGTATTTGTACTGGATGAAATTGATAAAGTAGGAAATGATTTCCGTGGTGATCCATCTTCTGCTTTACTCGAAGTTCTCGATCCAGAGCAGAACAATGCGTTTTATGATCATTATGTAGAATTAGACTTTGATCTGTCAAATGTGATGTTTATTGCTACCGCGAACTCCTTAAGCAACATTCAGCCGGCCTTGCTCGACAGAATGGAAATTATTGAGGTAAATGGTTACACTGTTGAAGAGAAAATTGAAATCGCCAAACAGCATTTACTTCCGAAACAACTCGAACAACACGGATTAAAAAAGAAAGATGTTCTTCTTAAACCAAATGTAGTAGAGAAAATCATTGAAGAGTATACGCGTGAATCTGGTGTTCGCGGATTAGAAAAAAGAATAGGTTCTGTTGTAAGAGGGGTTGCAACAAAAATTGCAATGGAAGAAGAAGTTGCTTCTGCAGTTAGCAAAACCGATGTTGAGCGAATATTAGGTGCGCCAATGTTCGATAAAGACTTATATGAAGGCAACGAAGTTGCCGGTGTAGTTACCGGCCTTGCCTGGACCCAGGTAGGTGGCGATATTTTATTTATTGAAGCCAGTTTAAGTCCTGGAAAAGGGAAACTTACCATGACTGGCAACCTTGGCGATGTGATGAAAGAATCGGCGGCAATTGCGATGGCTTATCTTCGAGCTCACTCGGCAAAATTTAACATCGATCATCGCCTATTTGAGCTTTGGGATGTGCATGTGCATGTTCCTGCCGGTGCCACGCCTAAAGATGGCCCTTCTGCTGGAATCACAATGCTTACGGCCTTGACTTCTGCTTTTACTCAGCGGCGAGTTAAACAACACCTTGCCATGACTGGTGAAATAACGCTCCGTGGGAAAGTTTTGCCTGTAGGTGGAATTAAAGAAAAAATCCTAGCAGCGAAGAGAGCCAATATTAAAGAGGTGATTCTTTCGAAATCAAACGAGAAGGATATTTTAGAGATTAAGGAGGATTATATCAAAGACCTGAAATTTCATTATGTAAAGGAAATGAAAGAGGTAATTGAGCTTGCTTTGACAATTGAAGAAGTTAAAGATGCAGTTGATTTGACAATTAAGGAAACTGCAACCCCTATTTTGAATTAATAAAGTATTGACACACATTAAAACTTAAATCGTAAAACCTTTATATGAAAAAATCTTCACTGATCTTATGTCTCCTATTTTCGGTTTCATTTTCATTTGCTCAACAAAGTGCGATTTCAAAAACTGACAGCCTGCAAAAAGCAACAGAAAACACCCGGGCTAGAAATATCTACGTTGAATTGGCCGGACCAGGTTTAATTTATTCTGCAAACTTTGATAGCCGTTTTGGCAAGACCCGAAATGGCTTGGGAGGTCGGATAGGCGCTGGATATCTTAAGGATGATTCAGAAAAAATATTTACACTACCTGTGGGTTTGAATTATCTTTTAGGTAACGGAAAACATTTTTTTGAGTTAGGTGTAGGTGCAACTTATGTAGCATATGACTTTACCATCCCTAATTCTACTTACTATGATCCCTATTCAGGCACTACAACAGTTCAAGTTAATGATAATGATGTGGATTTCCATGGAATTAAAGATAATGGTGCGCTAGGAACTATGACCTTCGGATACCGACTCCAGCCCCTTACAAGCGGTTTTAGTGTGAGAGGCCAGTTTAATACCCTTTTTGGATATGGCAATTTCGCCCCTTATGGTGGCTTAAGTTTAGGTTATACTTTTTAATACTAATACACATACTTTCTAAGTCCTAGAAATAGTTTTCCAGGGCTCAGTCGTTTTAAATATGATTAAATCATCTTGTTTTGGTCTGGCATTTTTATCCCTAACCTTAACTGCGTTAAGCCAGACAGCCAATTTCAAAAACGAATTCGGCTTTCGCAGTGATAACGATTCTTTTCTTGGAGTCGGGCAAGACAGATACTATACTAATGGCCTCTTTTTAAGTTTCAGACATGCATTGAAACAAAATTCTGAGCTAACGAAAATTGCAAAGAAAATCTATGAAATTGAAGCCGGCCACTATATGTTTAATCCGCAAACCGGTCAGATTACCAGTATAACGCAGGTTGACAGACCATTTGCAGCCTTTCTATATGCCGGTGCAAAACTCAACCTCATACTTACAAATGAACAAAGCTTTGAGATTTCTTTAAATGCGGGCACCATCGGTCCGAGAGCGTTTGGAAAAGAAGTACAGGAAGGTTTACACGATGCAATAGGTTTTTATAAAATTAGCGGATGGGAGTATCAGGTTAACAATGAAACAGGAATTAATGCAGGCTTAAAATACTCCAAACTTCTTTCCCGTAAAGGTGGGAACGATTTTAGCCTACAGAATTACGTTAATATTGGAAATACTTTTTCGGGCTTGGGTGCAGGATTGCTTTTTAGGACGGGACGCATAAATCCTTTTTCTAATTCGGTAAGCAATAACAGCCGAATATCCAATTCGCTTAACGATACTATTCCCGAAAAGGAATTTTTCTTTTTCACAAAGCCAATGTTAAACTTTGTAGCGTACGATGCTACGGTGCAGGGAGGAGTATTTACTGATGATAAAGGACCCGTTACATTTGGCCCTCAGAGATTTCAGTACTCTCAAGAATTCGGAGTCAATTATGCTGTGAAACATTGGACTCTAAATTTCTCAGTTACCTTCAAATCTAGAGACAACACAGAGCAGAAAGCACCGCATCAATATGGCTCGGCATTTATTTATTACAGATTCTAGCCTAAAAATCTAAGTTCCCTTTTTTTCGGTTAAGCTTTTTGACTGCTGTTATTAGCTTGTTTTTTAGCCTTTGTTCTATCGCTCCTTTCTTAGGCTTTGTTTTCTTTCTTGGCTTTGGAATAAATAATGCGCTCTTTATTAAAAAGTAAAGTTTACTTATTGCTTTCTCCTTATTTAAATATTGACTTCTTTCTTCTTCGCTGATCACTTGTATTTGTCCATCAGCATTCATTCTATTAGAAAGCTTTTGCTTTATCAAATGTTTATAGGTGTTATCAAATAGTGAAGAATTCAAATAGTCGAAGTTTAATTCAACTTTGCTTGATACTTTATTAACGTTTTGTCCACCTTTACCGCCACTCCGCGAAGTTTTGAAAGTGATATTTGGCAGCAAGTCCTGAATGCTAAACTCCATACTCAAAATAACAAAAATAAATACGCTCGGTAAACATGATAATGCACATAAATATTAGCTGCAAACAATATATTTGCTACAATGAATCACAATATCGTTGTCGCTATAGATGGATATTCGTCTTGCGGAAAGAGCACTCTTGCTAAGGCCCTGGCGAAAAAACTTCACTTTATTTATGTAGATAGCGGCTCGATGTACCGTGCTGTAACACTATATTTTCAAAGAAAAAAAGTAGATATTACTGATGAGCATAGTGTAATTGAAGCTTTAAAAGAAATTCACTTAAATTTCCATTCGAAAGATTACCAAACTCATATCACTTTAAATGACGAGGAAGTATCGGAGGAAATCCGGAATATGCCTGTATCGGAAATGGTTAGTGAAGTAAGTGCCATTAAGGCGGTTAGAAAAGAAATGGTAAAGCAGCAACAGCGAATGGGCAGGTCTAAAAACATTGTCATGGATGGGCGCGATATCGGAACAACGGTTTTCCCTGATGCTGCGGTGAAAATTTTCATGACTGCTGATCCCAAAATTAGAGCAGAAAGACGTTTTAAAGAATTAAGCAGTAAAGGTCAAAATATTACACTTGAAGAGGTGTTCGAAAATCTTGCCCATAGGGATTATCAGGATACGACCCGTAAAGAAAGTCCGCTAACGCGAGCAGAAGACGCGTTAATTTTAGACAATACCGAATTAACTGAACAGCAACAACTCGAATTTGCACTTGAATATATAACACCCCTGTTAAGAAATAAATAATTTTCTATTACTTCTTCGATTCCTTAAAACTTTCCGCTAAAAATCAGGTTTCTTCGTGTGAAAGGTTAAAACTTTCGGAACAGCTTTTGCATGAACTAGGCTCAAGCCACTGCTCGAATGAAAATTGCAATATCAACCATAGGAACAAGAGGCGATGTACAACCATATGCCATACTCGGCAAGGCCTTAGCTGCCCGCGGTCATGAGGTTACTTTATCCACTGCCAAAAATTTTAAAGATCTGGTAGAAAGCTATGGAATAAATTTTCATCCTATAGATGTTGATTATCAGGAAATTTTGAATTCTGATGAAGGCAAAAAAATCTTGAAGGCCAATCTTTTTGCCATCCAACGCAACCTGGATAAACTTATTTACCCATTAATAGAGGCTTCACTTAACGAGTGTTATCAACTCGCGCAAAACAGCGATCTGTTCATTTACAGGCCCAAAACACTTTCCGATGTCTTTACCGGGCAGCTTAAAACTAAAGCGGTAAGAGTTGCTGTTGTACCAGCTATGGAAGAAACGGCGGCTTTTTTAAACCCCATTCTCAGTGGATTTTGGTTACCGGGATTTATGAATAGGTGGAGTTATAAGTGGGTGAATCTGAGATACCGTGTTCTAAGAAAACCCATCAATCATTTTTGCGCGCAAAATGGTCTTCAAGAACACAAGCCCAAAATTAAATATAATATCCCTTCAATTTATGGTATAAGTGAGCACTTTCTGGAGCGCCCGAAAGATTGGTCAAAAGCACATCAACTTACAGGCTTTTGGTTTCCCGATACGAAAACTGAGCTATCTGAAGATCTAACTAAATATTTAGATGCAGGTGATCCTCCAGTTTTAATCACTTTTGGAAGTATGCCTGTGAAAAGGGACATAGTTGCTATGATTATACAAACTGCCTCAGAAATTGATGAACGCTTTTTGATTGCAGCCTGCTGGAGTGATTGGGATATTCCTGAAATTGAACCTAACAGTAATATAAAAGTAATTTCCTCGGTACCGTTTGAATCGCTGTTTCCGCATGTCAAAGCAATTGTGCACCATGGAGGAATTGGGACTACAGCAGAATGCTTGAGAGCCGGAAAGCCAATGTTCGTATGCCCGGTTTTATACCCCGTGGGGGATCAATATTTTTGGGGGGACTTAGCCTATAAAAAAGGCCTAGGTGTTAAGCCAGTTCCTATTTCGCGACTCACGCCGGCTATATTTAAAGAGCGCATAAGCCAGCTTACAGAAAACAAATTGCTGCAAACAAACTGCGATGAAATGGCAATGAAGCTTTCCTCTGAAAACGGGATTGATAACGCTGTTAAATTAATTGAAGAAGGAATTTAATTTCCCTCTTCTTCCAAATCATTTTTGCTTAAACTTTCGTCATCAAACGCCTGCTCATCTAAAGGGCCCTGCCACGTCATTCCATTACTTTTATCTCCGGTTTTAAAGCCATCATTCGCTGGTGTTGATTTTGCGTTGACATCAGCTTTCTCGGCACTTACTTCATCTTCCTTTTTATGAATCTGCTGGTTGTTTTCATCTGAACTTTTCATAATTATATTTTTGATAGGAGTTATGATAACACATAAAGAGATATCAGGTTTTGCAAAAGAAAAGTTAAATCTGGCAAAAAGAGTCTGGAAACCAACTAGACTCCAGTCAGAGTAGTATGAATTATTTTTAAAGAATCTTGAAGGAAGTTAGGCCAGACACGTCTACCGAACAACGTTTCGTACCTCGAAATCTGGCTTATACTAAAAATGGGGCAATCAATAATTACTCTAAATTCAACTACTATAATTAGCGTGTGATTAGAATTTTAATGAAACGAAAAAACATTTAATTAAAGGATAGCTAAAATATTTTTCATAACTTGTCCGCCCTAGAATTGTTTATAATTTTGGGGGTTTTCTAAAAGATAAGAAATGAATAAACTACTATTGCTAGTAGCTGTAACTTTTGCAAGTTGCGGAACTGCAACTTCATACCGTAATGTTCAAATAATCAAAACCGGAACTATAGAAAGAGCCCTTTTGTTGCGGTCCGACAGCAAAAACATGATTGCCGGAGACACTGTTCAACTTCGCAAAGCTGGCCCTCACGTATGGTCTCAAAACTATATTTCCTATCCTGATACTGTTCGCTTTGAGCAAGGTAATCGCCAAGCTTTTGCTGTGCAATATGCAAAGGCAAAAATTGTCGACTAACTTCTTATAAGCTTTCATAAGCATCCTTATACGAAGACACTTTTGGTAGGTTACAATTATTTTTAAATATTTTATATTCTTTCTTAAGTGGACTTTTTGTTCATTGTTCTTAATTAACCCTCTCACACTTTCTACTCTTTTTACCATACCTAATTTGTAGACTTGTGAGCGCATTGATGCGACATGAGAGATAGCAGCGGATTAGCTTTAAATTATTAGTCTACAATATAGAGTCGGAATTCATGAACCTTAAAGCAAAGGAACTTTCAAATTACATTACGCTCTCCCCTCTCAGCGACCTAATTCATTAATAAAATGATTAGCACGATTAATTCAAATTATTACGCTGCAACACAGCGGGATAGGAAGAAATAATTCCCGAAAAAAGTTTTTTGTTTAAAAATGTAATTCTATACCTTTGCAGTCCTGATTAAAAAATCGGGAAAAGGAGA
>DASWMZ010000217.1:0-2054 GCA_036399495.1 Pedobacter sp. | reverse complement strand
GCCTTATATATCTGAAATCAAAAATAGTTCCTCACCAAATGAATTTGCGTGATGACTATAACCGTATCGCTTCAGCAGCACTGGAAGAAAAGAAATACAAGGCTTTGGAAAAATGGTTGAATAGGAACAATAGCAGCCATTATATCATGCTCGACCCAGCTGAAGCAGCCTGCCCGCAACTAAAGAAATGGTCTGATGCAAAGCTGTACGCAGCATTTTAATTGGTGTGTTTTACTCCCTTTCCGATTTGAAGCGCATTTTTTATCTGGACTGGAAAGGACTAACTAAATATATGCAAAGGGTTGTCTTTCTTATCGGGCTGTTGATGTTGTTTGCCACAAACACTCATGCTCAACAACGCGTACTGACTGGCTACCTTAAAGACAGTCTTACCCAGCTTCCCATTCCGGATGGTACAATTTCAAACAATACCAAAAATCAAAAGGTTCGTACCGATCCCAATGGTTTTTTTAGGCTCTTAGTCTCACCCAACGATTTGATTTATGTCGTCGGTCCGCATTACCGGTATGATACGCTCCGGTATTCATTTCTTTTCCAAGATACAATCAGTATTCTTCTCTCTCCGGTTGAAATACTGGAAACGGTAAACATAGCAACAGGTTATCGCAAATACCAGTTCGACAGCCTGCAGCGCCGGGCTGCTTTTGAGGAAATGAGTGGGTCGAAAGTGAACGCTGTTGACCGCTCATCGAATAAAAAATATTTTGGTCTTACTATCAACTTGGACAAGCTCTTCAAAACAAAGGATCGAAAACAGGGTAAGCAGGAGCGCTTCTTTGAACAGCAGGAAATACTAGCGTATGTCAGGCTACGTTTCTCCCCGCAGTACGTGGCCTATTACACAGGTCTTAAAGGTGCAGAGCTGCTGACTTTTATGCGGCTATATACCCCTTCTTATGAATGGTTAAGGGCACACACTGAGCACGAACTGGTGATTGATTACCTGAGTGCCAAACTTAAAATGTTTCAAACGGCTAGCCATTAATTGACATCAGATGTTTTCGCCCCTCCTCATGCTTTTTGTGGTTCAGATAGCTGCCTTAGCTGAAGGCAGCGTCGTGCGCCAAAACCTTCGGTGTAACGTAGCTAACTATATAAGGTGTGATAGATCACCGGACAAAAGTCGAACCACTCGAGCATAATAGAGTAGCAGAGTATCCTGTTGTTTTTCAACCAATTAGTTTACTTAGTATTATTAAATCTTCTGCTATTTGGTTCGACTTTTGTCCGGTTGTCTCCACACTTCAAAGACAACTCTAAATTTTTTAAAGAGTTGTCTTTGTATTTCTACTAAGCCTTTGTCTCTAAGCTATTAAACGTAGCGCTTCATCTGGATTTTAATAGTTCAGTTTTTTTTCAACTACCATGAGTTTTTAAGAAATTGAATTGAGGTTGTTCTTTTCCTGCTATTTGCTGAAGCTTTTGGATATGTCAGAGACAATGAATTTTCTTATTTGAGAGTGGAAGTGTCCACAACTCATCTATTGTCTGCTTCGGCCTTTTGGTGTTTCCAAAGTCTTACGTTTAGAACAACATGTACAAACCCGGCTTCGGCTATAACTACAATCTAGGGGAGAGTGGTTGAAGGAGTAGTTCTGTTGATAATGATCGGATACAGCTCCTTTTGCTTGAAAAGACTGGAATAAAGCTGTAGGCTGAGTTGTATCCCGACTGTTGCGGGAAAACGCCACAAAAAATAAACTTAGTACCTGATTAACATTGGAAACCATAAATTTATTTGACCAAAGCTGATGTCGATGAGAAATGGTTTATTGTATTGTGCACCCGTACTGCTTTTTTGCCTGGTTATTTCAACAACTGTACACTCTCAGTTACAGAAAATCTATTTCCATCCCAAAGCAGTTGGCAGTGAAAAGCAATCGCAGGTTGTGGATTCTATCCGGTTTATTCCACTTGAAATAAAAGAAGGTATTGATTTAAGTCGTTTTAACGGTGTTACCGTAGCGGCCAATTATTTCATCATCACTGATTATTCTGAAAAAGTAGTTCTGCTGTATTCAAAAAGAGGGGCT
>DASWMZ010000216.1:0-8606 GCA_036399495.1 Pedobacter sp. | reverse complement strand
AACTGCAGCAACACTATTTACTATTTCCTTGATTAGATTTGGGTGTGCATTATCAGTATTAGTCAAGATTACTATACCTTGTCCCGTAGTAAAGCTTCCATAATAAATGCTCTGAAAACCCCGATTACCGCCTAAGTGAGTGAAGTATTTTTCGCCTCCTCTTTCTATTATAAATGCACCTAATGCTATGTCAGTTGTATTTAAAACTGGGGTGAGCATTTCAATAGCGGAATCCTTGTTCAAGAGATTACCTGATTTGTTGGCTAGTGATTGCTGAATGGATATTATAAATTTTGCCATATCGGTCGGGGTAGACCATAAACCATCTGCTGCTAATTCAGGATAGACAGCATAATCTCCAGGGACTTCCTTAATGCCGCCATCATAAGCTTTAGCAAAATTCTTGAGTCCAATTGGCAGAACCTGCTGGAAAGTACTATTTGTCATCCTTAAAGGTTTTAAAATGTCTGTTTGTAAAAGACTATCATATTTTGGTGATATATTATCTTCTATAATTTTTCTTGTAATAGTGGTGCCGCCGCCAGAATAGCTAAATCTTTCATTTACCGGGAGTATTAGCTTTACAGGCTCGTTGTTTGCGGGCTGTTCTCCATTCAGTATCTGGTTAATTGTAGGAATTTTTTCTGATTTTAAATATCCCCCAAAGCCACCCGTACCAAACCCTGCTGTATGACTTAACAAGTTTCGAAGCGTTATTTTTTTTTCTCTTGAGAATTCATTTTCTGAAATTTTCCAGGTTTTAAGATAAGCTCTTATATCTGTATCTAGAGAAAGCTTGGCTTCCTGAGCCAATTTCATTATATAAAAAGCATTTATAGATTTTGTTATAGATGCAATCTGGTAGATGGTTTTAGCGTCAGCTGGCTTTTTATGGGCTATATCAGCATAACCATAAGCTTTTGCCCACTCAACTTTTCCGTTGTTTATAACGGCTATTGAAACAGAGGGAATCTTATGCAGTTTCATCCTGTCGATAATATTATATTTTTTCGCCGAATCGTTAGAAAGAGAAGCGATCTCCTTAAGGCTATTTTCCACCAAGCTAATTTTAGATTTAACATGGGTGGGGTTAATGCTTTTTATTATCTCTAAATGATCATCATTTTTCTTTGCCTTAATGTTAGGAACATTTATCGTTTCTATTGGCGCTTGATGATCGTAGCTTAAAACTTCACTAAGTTTCCATGAGTTGTTTTGAAGTCTCCAGACGTGTGTAAATCTGGCGGTACTTGTCAATTGGTCTTCCTTGCCAATTTCCCTAAGATAGAAATGATGAGTCCCATGTTGAATGGCTCCATAAAGGGCACCGTTGCTATAGAGAGGATATACATTTAAACTCTCTTCTGCGAGTTTTCTAATAGGCTTTTTATCCGGATCGGAACAAATAAATTTTCTTGTGTTCTCAAGGAATTTTGTTCGGTCTTGAAATCCACTTTGATCATGAAAGAACTTCAAATCTTCAGCCGTAGTCATTTCAAGAAATGCAATATCGCATTGGTTGAAGCCTCTTTCAAAGAAGACGCTATCCTGCTTTTTCAATTCAGTAAAAAGAGAAGATTTTCTGTTGATTTGTGCCCTAAGGTTTTGAAAGCTGATTATCACGAAGACACAGAATAATATACGTTTTGCCATAATGGTTTTTTATTGGCAAAGATGAACTAGCGGAACGATGTCGACAATAATTTTCAGCCGACAATATCCCGACAAATCCACGACAGCTTCATGAAACTACTATATAATGTTAAAGTTCAGTCTAATACGTAGCTTTTTACTCTTATCCAGACCGGCAGAGTTTATGAGTATGATGAACACATTTGATAAGATTAGCAAAATCATAACAACCAGAATAGACTTGTTTCCTGCAGAAAACAAGTTCTCAACTATTGAGCTAAGCATAAATATGATTGCTGACAAAATTGTCCAAAGAATTTGAATGGATACTATTTGCTTTCCTTGCGAGCTGAACTGCTTTTTGGCAAACATTATAAGGAGTGGAAGCAAAATATTTACCGGGGGGATAAAAGTAAACGGTAATGAAGAAAGGTTGATAATCTTCAACAACGTAAGATTAACTTCTTCTTGTTTCTCTTCTTGAGTCTCTTCTGCTTCAAGCAGTTCATTTTCGTTTATGCCAAGCGCTTGAGCAAGCTTTCGGAGAGTATATCCTTTGGGCTTAGTTCCTCTCTCGATACGCTGGATAGTTCTTACAGAAAGCCCTGACTTTTCAGCCACTTCTTCCTGAGTAAGGTGAAGTTTTTCCCGGAACGATATTAATTTAGACATTACTCGATTATTTAATCTAACAGGAAGCTCCAAGTGATTTTTTCTACCATTTTTAAATATAGGAATAAGCAAACAATTCAAAAATGATATTCCCATGTAGCAGCATATTCAAGAAATTTAAGCATCAATTTGTACATGATTCAAAGAACTAATAAATCAAGAAATTTTATAAAATCATTATCTCTGCCGGATGATTACCCAACCAAGATACTTCAATTCAGCCACATGAACTGTAGAGCCAGTTGCTAAGGCATGGCAAGCATGATGGAAGGTCAGCGTTACGATCGTATTGAATGGCACAAGCAGGAGTATGATTTAGGGCATATGGAAACAGACTTCGAGTAAACTGCATGTTTCACAATGAAGGAAAGCAGATGTCATTATTTCAAAAGTCGGTCATTAAAAAGTACTTCAACCACATTTTATCAGCGGCGCTTGCGGTTCTAAATTCTGACAAACATGCCCAAGCGGCATCATGAAACCCCAACTGCAGTAAAAATGACTGCATGTACATGTGCCTTTGATTGAGCAAATTATAGATTTTTCCAAGCATAGATCAAATAGAGAGTCATTACGCAAATTAAGGTGAAGGTTTTTGTAATTTTGATTATGTTGAAATCAAAATCATTAATCATTTTTCTTGGTCTAACGATTGGCTGCCTCTCTGTAAACTGTAAAAAAGACGAACCAAAGAAACTATCTTTTTTTTCGGTTAAGGTAGATGGTGTATTAAAAGCAATCAGTGATGTAACAGCATATCGCGATAAGGATGATAACATTATAATTACAGTTAATCTGACCACAGGTGAGAAACTTCAGCTAACCATGGGATATCCCGGTCTAGCTCCTTATGGATTTTATGCACCCAATCCTATTCTGAAGTATTCATTGTCGAACAATTCACATATCTACGCGGGCTCCACGCTTGTCTTGAAGATTATATTGTTTTCCGAGAATGAGCGGCGTGTCTCTGGTGAGTTTAACACATCCTCACCCAATTCTAACTCCAGTACACCACAATTAACTGAAGGTAAATTCGAAGTGTATTGGGAAAGCAAAACTACACCGGTATTCATCCCAGGTGCTTAGGCGGATTAGGAGTTTTTGTATTGGGCTTATCCACATGTATCGATAATTCTTATCAAAAAGACTGCTTTAGCAGAGCGAAAGGAGCATTATTGTTTTTAGAACAACACAAAATGTAACTTACTAAAGAAGTACTAATTTATGGGCCTCCGATTGCGTTTATAGTATCGCGCTTGTGATATATGGGTGTAATCATATTCTTTATAAGACCTATTAATGCTTCCAAGAAAACGAAGGTTTATGATGTCAGAAAACGGTCTAATATATTACGATGTTCAGGGCATTAAGATAAACAATCGTTAACTTCCCTTGTGCAGTTTTATATATTCAGAAGGAGAAACGCCGGTGTGCTCTTTAAATGTCTTGTAAAGGTGGACTTGGTGCTAAACCCAGCTTGGTAAGCTATCCCGAGGATGTTAAAATGCGCAAATGCCGGGTTAATTAGCAGTAGCTTACTTTCCTTCACCCGGTATCGGTTTATGTACCGATAAAAGTTTTCATTTAAACCTTCATTAAGAATTTGAGATAATTGATTAGGATTGATATTGAGTTGTTTTGCAAGGGAGGTTAGCGTCAAATCCCCATCAAGGTAGGGCTTTCGTTCTGACATATAGCTTTCAATTTCTTTTATAGCAGTCTGCAAATGTTCTTCTGTAAAGCTTGAGTTCCGGTAACGTACAGCTGGTTCTTCTTCAATAATGGGTAAAACGGTTTCCGTAGCAATATGAGCAAAGCTCGATTCTTGTTGCAGGGCCTGATAGGCGATCCAATAGCTGAAGGTTAGCAGAGTAAATCCAAGCATGAGTTGAGACCGATTGCTTTCATCACTAACAACCCAAATTCCGAATAGCAGACCAGCGCCTACCAACAACTGTTGTACCCACAGTAATTGTCGGCTTTCCAGATTAGAGAGCAGATCACGTGTAATCCGTTTATGACGCATTAAAAGCCGGTAGCACAACAAGCCGTAAATTAATAGCTGCGCTTTCTTTAAGTATTGAACGAACTGAAGATTAGGAATACTACGATTATTAATCATCTCAAGTTTGCCATAAGCACTTTCAAACAAAAAATCATTTAAAAGCCACACGTAAAGCACTAGAGGGGTAAGATGCAGTAAGTCCGACAAATGCAGTCCTGCTTTAGGATTGATTTGGCAGCGAATATAGAAAAAGAGCAAGGGACCTAGACAAAGGCCTATCGGCGTATCATATTCGAAAAAATGAGGATAGCGCTGAAAAAAATTGCTTGTCCAGAGTATATCGCTTATAAAACTCGCCCCTAAAAGCAGCAAAAGAAAACCTAGTAGCCGATTTGCCGTTACGTTACGTGCTTTCTTTAATAGAAACAATAGCACAGCAGTTAACAAAAAGTTACTTGCTGCAATAGCTATAGAGATCGAATAAAAACCCATATGAAAGGTTGATGATAAACTACGGCCAAAGCCCCGTACTATCAAATATCTGGAGATGCAAACAAATGCAGTCCGAATAATCCCAGCCGGACGTCTTTTTGCTTACACGGACGATTGCTGTTCCTCAAGTTAGCAATTTTGGCTTTACAACATTGGGTTTTAAACAAGCTTTAAATTTTAATTTATGAGAATACTTTTCGCTGGCCTATTTAACTTTAGCGGTATCTACCAGCGATTGACAGCAATTGCCAAAAGGAAGTTTAAACAACTCATGTATGTGTTTACCCATCTGGTTCTTGTTCAGTGCATACTATCGCCTTATTCCTTACATGCTCAGGAAACTTCAGATAGTCGGGGACGTTCAGCGTTGACAATAGGATATTTTGGTGAGACTATAAGCCATCCAGGTTTGTTTGCTGGATATGAGCATAATTTAATGCCGCAAAGCCGCTATCAAATACTCATGACATTCAATTTAGGAGGCTATGTTCATCGAAGAAACCACACCGGGTTAATTTCCGAGGTGGGACTCGGGCAGCGTTTAAACTTCCGATCAGGGTTACTACTTGAACAACACATTGGCATAGGATACTTGCATACTTTACTAAATGGCGGACCTGTATACGAAGTTAAGGAGAACGGAGTGATTAATGAAAGCGGTGATAGAAGTCGGTCACACCTCATGCCTTCGCTAAGCTTAGGTTTCGGATGGAATGTAGCTCGCACAGACAAATTCGCTTTACTGCTTTTTGTTCGGCCCAAGGTTTTCTGGCAATATCCTTTTAATAGTTATGCTTTACCTCACGTCGCTCTGCAAGCAGTTATAACTAAAGTTATTCGTTAAAACTTAATCACTATGGAACTTACTTTTAAAAATAAAGAAATGCAATTGTTTAAACACCTGAAAACAACATGGGTATTATTACTAATGGTCACAGGATTATTGGCATCTTGTGGCAAAGAATCTTCATACGAAGGAGACCATTTTTTCCTTCGAAGCGAAGGCGCTGATATGCCTGTGACAGTTAGAGGAAATAAGATTTCAAAAACATTCATTTTAGTTCTCCATGGTGGCCCAGGGTCTTATGTTTCAGAATACATTGGGTCGCCATCCTTCAATAAACTTGAAAAGGATTATGCGGTGGTATATTGGGATCAGCGAGCTTCAGGTGACGCTCAAGGGAATGCTAGCCCTAAATCACTAACACGTGAACAATTCACTCAGGATCTGGACAAATTAGTAGAATTAATCGGGTTCAAATACAGACAGCCTGATATCGTTCTTCTGGGTCATAGTTGGGGAGGAGCCCTAGGCTCTCTATACCTGTCAAGTCGGAAGCAGCAAGACAAGATTAAAGGTTGGATCATGGTGGATGGCCTGTATGAAAATAGTCTTAGCTATCAGTTATCAAGACGTTTTGTGATGACTTATGCTCAAAAGCAGATTGATACCGGAAATGACATTCGCGAATGGGAAAAAATCATCGAATACTACGAGCAACACCCCACTATCGAGCTTGGGGATTTATTCAAACATTCCCAATATGTAGACAAAGCAAATGGCTACTATTACACAGAAAAGCCTATTGAGGGTAGCTTAGGACTTTTTAATTCCCCGCGCTCTGGGCTGGCAGAATTATATAATAGCAGGTATGTGGGAAAGAAAAATGTGAAAGGTATTCTTGGAGGCTTAGATATTTCCGATCAATTGCAGAATATTACCGTACCCACCTTAGTTCTATGGGGAAGGCATGACGGCATTCTGCCAGCACCCCTGGCTCAAGAATACTACTCTAAACTGGGTACACCTGACTCTCAAAAATCGCTTGTAATTTTTGAAGAGTCCGCCCATTCACCAATGTTCGAGGAGCCTGCTAAGTTTGCTTCAGAAGTCATCCTTTTCATCAACAGGAATAAGTGAAAATTAGCTAGGATACATATCGACAATTCAGTCTTTAAGTGGCCGCCTTTTTAGTCGGCCACAAACAAAGGTTTACCTGTTAGTCTCACAAAACGATCCAATATGCGGGTTTCAGCCGGAGTATTGCTTTATGTTGCGGCATTAGATTAATTATTGTAGTCTGATTCACCCAATGCATGTTTAAATACGAATTCCTGCGTATGGTAACTGATGCACTTGCCTGATAATTTTGGTTTAATTATACGAGAAAATCTCCATTGTTCTAACTGGGTTTACCTGCATCGGCAGAAACTTGGTTTTGGGGATGTATCAAGAATGAAGAGCTTTTATGATTCCTATCTCAAATTATATTACATTTATTGCTTAAACCTTTATCATTTAGTGTTATGAGAATTAATTCTTTACTTTTTGTAAGTATTTTTCTTCAGTTAACTAGTGTTGCACAAGAAAGACATGGTACCGGTGCGATATTTAATTCGGAGACCATAGAAGCAACACCACAAAAAATCGCATTATCGTTTCGAAGTTTCAGAGGGCTACCAGAACGGTACAGCCTTGAGAAATATGCCCCAACCCCAGGAAATCAGGGCAATCATGGTACTTGTGTGGCCTTTGCCAATGGATACTCTATTGCTACAATTCTATACGCACAAACACATAACATTACTGATAAGGCCACCATTAACAAACATATTTTTTCCCCTACCTATTTATTTGAGCAGATAAAATCCCCCGGTGACGCAGACTGCCAAAATGGAACTGATCCAATAACTGCATTGGTTACTATGATAAAAGGAGGCGATGCATTAATGTCAACCGTTCCTTACCAATGCAATATTGCTTTGTCGCCGCAGGCAAAAGCTGAAGCTGTAAATTATAAAATACAGGATGCAGCCATGCTTTTTGCGGCTAAGGGTATGATGAAAAACGATGCCTATTTAAAAAAGCCCGAAGATATGATTGCCTCAGCAAAAAAGGCTCTTGTTGAAGGTTCGCCCATTTCTGGTGGTTTTCATATTCCGGAGTCTTTTTTCAGAATAAAATCAGATGTATGGTATTCAAACCCCACTGAAGCTGCCGGTGAGTGGAAACATAATGGCCATGCTATGGCAATTGTTGGTTATGATGATACAAAAGCAGGTGGTGCGTTTCGGATTATGAATAGTTGGGGAACACAATGGGCAGACGGCGGATATGTTTGGATGCGTTATGAAGATTTTACCAGATATTGCGTAATGGCACTCCAGGTATTTGCAGATCCAAATACTACCCCACCAAACGGACAGCCGAAACCACAGCCAGCGCCAACTCCTACTCCGGTGCCTACACCTTCACCAAAGCCAGTGCCGCCAACGCCTACTCCAGTACCTGCGCCAACACCACCTGCACAAACTTTTGCCCTTAGCGGGAATATGGAATTTAAATTAAACACCGGCGACGACATGCCAGTTACCAAAATATCAACCAGAAACTTAACTGTTGAAGAAGACTCTCCGAATGCAAAAGAAGACTTAGTGGCGTACACTATGATGAATACTTATGGAAGTGGTACAAAATTTAGGTTTTTAATTAATATCGATAACGCTGCTTACATTTATGCTTTTGCTACTGATTTAACCGGAAAAGTGAATTTGATTATGCCGTTTAATGATATGGTTTCTACTCATGTGGGCGCCAATAGTTCGATCGCGTTTCCGTCAGACACAAAGGTGATACAGTTAGATGAGCAAAAAGGGGTTGATTATTTACTGGTGCTATATTCTGCTCAAAAATTAGATGCGAAGGCCATAGCCGAAAAAATGAATACAATGACAGGCGGACTTAGCCACAAAATTAAAACAGTGTTGGGTAATAAGTTAATTGATAAAAGCAAAATTCAAT
>DASWMZ010000215.1:0-15269 GCA_036399495.1 Pedobacter sp. | reverse complement strand
TGCCACCAGAAAGATAAAGCGCAGGGAATCTCCTGTTATTTGACTGATGCTTCGAAAAGGTCTTCGGCTAGTGCTTCCAAACAGTGCAAAAAAAAACCGTCCCATAATTGCTTATGAGACGGCCTCTTTTTGTTTCTAGTTACTGTTCGAGTGTTCTTCTTTCTCCTTATTCGGAATAATAAGCACCGGACATTTGGCTTTTCTAACCACTTTCTCAGCCACGCTTCCAGATAGAAAATGATCAAAGCCGGTCCGGCCATGCGTTCCTAAGATTATCATATCTGCTCCCCATTCTTCTGCAGTGCTTAATATCTCATCTTTTGGGTTTCCGGTTTTATGAAACGTGTAGATGGTCGTATCATCACCAATGGAATCTGCAATTTTGTTCAGGAGTTTTTTACTGGAATCTTCTTGAACATGTATCATCTCCGGCATCATTATCGGAGGCTCAGCCATTAAGGGATCAGTGCTATAAGATGTGGCAACCGGCAATTCATTTACATGAAGCAAGGCTATTTCAGCTGATAGTTTTTTAGCCAAATCAATACCGTAAGAGGTTGCCCGTTGCGAATAAGTACTATCCTCTACGGCGATTAAAATTTTATGCGTTTGATCAAAGCTTTTCATTTCAGACTTATTTAGTCACAACTATCATTTGTATTAAAACAATAAAGTTTAAGGTAAGTTTTTTTAATTCATTTTCTCGGTCATTTTTCTTTGATTTGTACTTGTGATGATTGAATACGGCGCTTGTAATTTATCTGTCATTCCGCTGCGGACTGCCGCGTCGGACAAAAGTGAAATATTGACTCAATTACTTTTTGGTGATTGCTTCAAAATTCTGGAATCTGCTGATAAATGGGTTCGCATCAAAACCTGTCAGGATGAATATGAGGGCTGGATAGATATCAAGCAATTTATTTCAATAAAGGATTGTCTGGTAAAGGGACAGGGCTCGGGTCCCATATTGGGGCTGCGACCATTTCATGAGGCAATCAAGTTATCTTCGGGCGAGAAATTACATCTCTTAGCCGGAAGCAGTATTCCGGAAATGACTGATAGCCGCTTTTTCTTAGGCACCGAAGAATATCAGTTAAATTCAGAAGAGGTTATCAGTCAGCCATCCGACTTTAAAAGTTCTGTAGCAGAATATTCACAGTTCTATCTTAGTACACCATATTTATGGGGTGGAAGGACACTGTTTGGAATAGACTGTTCAGGATTGACTCAGGTTGTATTCAAAATGTTGGGCAAAAATCTTAAGCGTGATGCGTGGCAGCAGGCAGAGCAAGGCGAGATTGTAAATTTTTTACAGGAAGCGAAGCCTGGTGATCTCGCTTTTTTTGATAACGAAGACGGACATGTTATTCATGTAGGCATCATGTTAAACGATCAGCGTATTATTCATGCTTCAGGGCGTGTTAAAATTGATCCGATTGACGGACAAGGAATCTATAGCTTAGATTTGAAAAAGCACACTCATAAACTGAGGATTATCAAAAGAATATAACTCAGAGACAAAGGATCTTCAAGCCTTTGTGGCAATCTCTTGCAAGCTACATCTAGTCAAAAATTACTTCCCACACCATCACATTCGTATCATCGCTAACCGATATCAGCGATTCAGTTGACCCCTCCCAGCAAATCTTATTTACAGAATGGCTATGAGATTCAATTCCCTTTTCACGGCTGATCACTTTTTTGAGTTTGAAAGTCTCCGCATCCCAAATCTTAATACTTTTGTCTCTGCTTGATGTAGCAAAATAGGGTTTTGTAGGATGAAATTTGATATCGTAGATAGCAAACATATGAGCTACCAAGGTTTCTTTCAACGAATAATCGCTTAAGTTATAGATATTCAATTTGGCATCGCGTCCGCCAGATAGGAGATACTTGCCGTTGGGTGAGAATTGAATGGACGTAACCGGAAGTTCGTGGATGTTTAGTTCTATTGAAGAAGAGTAATCATCGAGGTTATAAATACGAATACTATTGTCCTTGCAGCCGAATGCCACCAGCTTCTCATCTGGACTAATGGCGATATTGCGAACAGTAAGCTCTGATACTTTAAACTGATATAGAAGTGCATTATCTGTCAGACTAATCACTGACACGGTACCATCTTCAGAGCTGGCAAGTAATTCATTTTTCCGGGCAACCGAAATCAATCCAAAAACAGGTTGCTTGTGATGTGTAAATTCAGCTATTACTTTGTGTTCTGCAAAGCTGAATAAACTGATCTGACCACTGCGCTCGCCTACCGCCAAAACCGGACAGCATGATGGAGCATGTAGAGAATAAACTGAGCTCTTAACAGGCATTAAAACCTTAATGAAGGAATTAGTTTTTAAACTCCATTCAACAACACCCTTGTCATTTCCGGCGGTGAATATAATGCCCGGCTTTTGTGAGGCCTCAACTGCATAAACAGGATTTTGATGCCCTGTTAAAACTGCTGTTCTTTTAACTTCAATCATCGTTTACTGATGACGGCTTTCCAGATTTTTTGCCAGTGTTTCTAAACTGATGTTTTTTTCCCGTAACAATACCAATAGATGAAACAGTAAATCTGAGGACTCGTTAATTAAGTCTTCTTCAGTCTCGGCAAGAGCAGCTATCACTGTTTCAACTCCCTCTTCACCAACTTTTTGAGCAATTTTGTTTAAACCTTTGCTTCGTAAGCGATTAACATATGAACCTTCAACCGGATTGGCGTAACGGTCTTTTACAATCTCTTCAAGCTTAAAGATGAAGTTTTGATTAAACTCTGTATTAAAGCAGCTTCTTGAACCGGTATGGCATGTTGGGCCGTGCGGATGTGCCTTAATGAGTATAGTATCCTGGTCGCAGTCTATGCTCATACTTCTTACAAAAAGGAAATTGCCGCTTTCTTCACCCTTTGTCCACAAACGGTTTTTGGAGCGTGAGAAAAAGGTGACTTTACCTTCCGATTTAGTTTTTTTGAATGCTTCATCATTCATATATCCCAGCATAAGCACTTCTAATGTTTGCTCATCCTGAACAATAACCGGAACCAGTCCGTCTGATTTTGAAAAATCGATAGTCATCTATAACCTCACTTCAATATTATGTTTTCTTAACTCAGCCTTCAGAGAAGGTATGAGGATTTCTCCGTAATGGAAAACTGAAGCGGCAAGTGCCGCATCAACGTTTGTTTTCTCGAACACATCTATAAAATGCTGAACGTTACCCGCACCGCCCGAAGCGATAAGTGGAATGGATATGTTGTCGTTAATCTTTTTCAGCAACGAGTTATCAAATCCCCCTTTCGTACCATCATGATCCATTGATGTTAGAAGGATTTCCCCGGCGCCACGTTCTTCTGCTTCCTTAATCCAGTTTTCTGTTTCAAATTCTGTAGCAATACGCCCTCCGTTTAAGTGAACCAAATTTTTACCTTCCACAAATTTTGTATCTACAGCAACTACAACAAACTGTTTACCAAATGCCTCAGCTAATTCATCAATGAAATCCGGGTTACGTACTGCAGCAGAGTTTATCGAGATCTTATCCGCGCCAGCGTTTAATAAGATATCTGCGTCTGCAATTTCATTAATGCCGCCACCAATGGTAAATGGGATATTTACTTGTCTTGCTACCGCCTTTACCAACTCTACCATGGTTTTGCGACGTTCATGTGTAGCAGTGATATCGAGAAAAACCAATTCATCTGCACCTTGCTTGGAATATTGATATGCGAGTTCTACCGGGTCTCCTGCGTCGCGTAAGTCGACAAAATTAACTCCCTTTACAGTACGACCGTCTTTAACGTCGAGGCAGGGGATGATTCTTTTAGCGAGAGCCCCCCGGCCCCCTGAAGGGGGAGACAGCAAAGCGGTTTGTATGATTGTCAAAACTGTTTGTATGTTCTTGAATATTTGATTATTTGTAAAACGGAGGACTGTTATTCCTAAGGATTCTAAATTTTGTTGGCGTTCAATATCGTTTGCGAGGACTTCTGGTACCAGGTGAATAGAACCATCAACTTCAATTATCAATTTGTGTTTGTGACAATAAAAGTCAGCAATGTAATTGTTTATTGGATGTTGCCGCCTAAATCTAACTCCCAGTTGATTGCCTTTCAGATATCCCCAAAGCAATAACTCAGCTGGCGTCATATTATTTCTCAATATTCCAGCATTCTCGAAAATCAAGTTACTTGCCCCATGAAACATTTTTTGCTTTGTCATTAGCGTTATTATTTCACCTTTAGGGGATAGGGGTTCTTGGCACTTCTCTTTCCCTTTAGGGGATAGGGGCTTAAAATGAAATCAGCGATTTCAAATTCCAGTCTTTAATTTCTTCAATAGAGATATGTCCTTCGTAGATGGCTTTTCCTACCACGCAAGCTTCCACCTTAATATCATTTAAGCCCTCAATATCACTCATTGAGCTAATACCGCCTGACGCAATCAGTTTGATGAATGGAGAATGCTCTAGCAGTTTTTTATAAAGCTCTATTCCAGCTCCACCTAACTTCCCGTCTTTATTAATGTCTGTACATAAAAATCTGAAAAAGCCCAAGTTGAGGCAGCGATCTACGTAATCCATTAACTTAATAGGAGAACTTTCCATCCATCCCGAATATTTTATCACTTCATCCAGCACGTCTATCGCTACAACAATTTGATCTGAGCATTGCTCTTTTCCACAAAGCGTTTCGCTTAAGGCAGGAAGAAAATCAGGGTTGGTTAAGGCTTGAGTTCCAACTATAACCCGATGAATTCCAGAGTCGATCAATTCTTTGACTTTTTCAATACTTCTGACACCGCCACCGTATTGAACTTTCATTTCAGTTTTGTCGATAATATTGAAAAGGTACTCTTGATTACTAAAATCACCTTTGGCACCATTTAGGTCAATGATGTGAACAAACTCAGTACCGTTAGATTGATAGGTTTCTATCATCTCTTCAAGTGTAACATCATAAGATGTTATTTGAGCGTAATCTCCTTCTCTTAATCGAACAACTTTTTTGTCAAGAATATCAATTGCCGGAATTATGTACATAGTTTTCTTTTATTAATGAAAAGTTTTTTAATATCTGCTCGCCAGCTTCGCCTGATTTCTCCGGATGGAACTGAACACCGTAATAGTTGTCTTTTTTTAATGCCGCCGAAAACTTAATTCCATAGTCGGCCGAAGCGATTGTAAAATTAGGATTAAATTCTATAAAAAAGGAATGCACAAAATAGAAGTGAGTTTCCTGAATTAATCCCTTAAATAATTCATTATCAATAGTTGAGCTAACTTTGTTCCAACCGGTATGCGGTACCTTAAGTTTTAACTTTTCTGAAAAAAGACGTGTTTTTACTTCCGCAATACCTAACAGCGTTGAATTCCCTTCCTCTGAGGATTCGGTAAGCAATTGCATCCCCACACAGATACCCAGCACCGGCTTTTTGGTGCCCAGAATTTTGGCCACCATACCGCTTTCCTTCAACTTCTGCATCGCTGCACCCGCATGTCCTACACCCGGAATGATATAGCGCTCGTATTTGTCGAAGTCTTCAGCGGAATTTATCATTTCGTAACTGATACTCTGCCTGTCGAGTGCAGCAGTTAGAGAGAAAATGTTGCCTGCGCCGTAGTTTACTATTCCAATCATTCTTAATATTTTAAAGTATCTGCGAAAAGCCTACTAAAGTAATCCCTTGGTACTTGGCAACTGCATATTATTTACGTCGCGCTTTGCTGCCATCTTAATTGCCTTTGCAAATGCCTTGAAAATAGCTTCAATTTTGTGATGTTCGTTTTGACCCTCTGCTTTGATATTTAGATTTGATTTTGAAGCATCGCTAAAAGATTTAAAAAAGTGGAAGAACATTTCGGTAGGCATTTCGCCGACCTTCTCACGTTTAAAGTCAGCATCCCAAACAATCCAATTCCTTCCGCTGAAATCCAGGGCAACCTGAGCTAAACAATCATCCATTGGAAGACAGAAGCCGTAACGTTCAATTCCACGTTTATCGCCAAAGGCTTGAGCAATTGCTTCACCTAAGGCAATTCCAGTGTCTTCAATTGTATGATGTTCGTCGATATGCAAATCACCTTCCGCCTTTATTTCTAAATCAATACTGCCGTGTCGGGCAATTTGTTCTAGCATATGATCAAAAAAATGAAGGCCCGTTGATATGCTCGAATCTCCTTTGCCATCAAGATCAAGCTTAATATAAATATTGGTTTCTTTTGTGCTGCGGCGGTGTTCAACCTCGCGTTTTCCCACTTTTAAAAACTCGTAGATATCCTTCCAATTCGCCGTGTCTAAAGCGATATACTCTTGAAGTTCAATTGCTTGTTCACTTATCTCATTAGCACCTAAATTCGCGTCTTGTTTAATCCAGATAGCTTTAGAGCCTAAGTTTTTTGCCAGTGCAACATCTGTTATTCGGTCACCAATTACAAACGAATGCTTAAGATCGTACTTTTCAGTATCGAAATAATGTGTCAAAAGAGCTGTACCAGGCTTGCGTGTGGGCGCATTTTCATGCGGATAGGTTTTGTCGATAATGATTTCATTGAACACAACGCGCTCACTTTTAAACGCATCAATAATGAATTCCTGAACCGGCCAAAAATTATCTTCGGGGTGAGCTGGGGTACCTAAACCATCCTGGTTCGTTACCATAACCAAGTCATAATCCAGTTCTTCGGCTATTTTGGTAAGATACTTGAATACTTCAGGATAGAATTTCAATTTTTCGAATGAATCTAACTGATAATCTTCCGGCTCAATACAAAGCGTTCCGTCGCGATCTATAAACAATATTTTTCTCATCCTGCAAAGGATTTTAATTCATAAATTAAAGTTTCATTTTCCGCGGGTGTTCCGATCGTGATTCTCAGACTACCTTCGCAAAGTTCGACCTTCGAGCGGTCGCGTACAATAATACCTTTTTCTACCAGGTAATTATAAATGCCCCTAGCATCGGTAGTTTTCACCAGAATGAAGTTTGCATCAGAGGGATAGATTTTTAGAACTATTGGCAGTTGTGCTAAACTCGCGACAAGTCTTTCACGTTCACTAATCGTTTCCTTGATCCAGTCGTTAACCTGCTCAATATTGTTTAAGGCTTCGAGAGCAAGTTGCTGCGATGCCTGGTTGATATTGTAAGGCGGCTTAACGCGATTAAATACCTCTATGATTTCCTCACTTGCGAAAGCCATCCCGACACGTAAGCCTGCCAAACCCCACGCTTTTGAAAGTGTTTGTAACACAACCAAATTGCCAAATTCTGTCAGTTCCTGAATAAAGGTTTTTTGACGTGAATAATTGATATAAGCCTCGTCAATGACTACCAAGCCGTTAAAATTAGCGAGAATGGTTTCGATGTCGCTGCGGTTTATCGAATTTGCTGTTGGATTATTGGGCGAGCAAATAAAGATAAGCTTGGTATTCTCATCAACCGCTGCCGCGATTTCTTCAAGATTTAATTGATAGTCTCCCGTAAGGGGAACCTTTTTGATAGTTACATCATTGATGTTAGCGGACACCTCATACATTCCATATGTAGGAGGGACGGTTATTACATTGTCGATACCCGGGCGGCAAAATGATCGGAATAAAATATCGATAGCCTCATCGCTACCATTACCTAAAAAAATATTGCGTGGAGGCACACCTTTGATTTCACTGATCCTGGTTTTGACTGCATACTGTAAAGGATCGGGATATCTGTTAAATGCCGTAGGTAGGGGTGAGCCGTAACTGTTCTCGTTCGCATCCAGAAACACTGATGCTTCGCCTTTAAATTCATCTCGCGCGGACGAGTACGGAACCAGGTTTCTTATATTTTCTCTTAATAAATTATTTAAATTGAATTCCATTTTTTGAAGTTTAAACTTTTCAAAAGTTTTTAACTTTTGAAAAGCTACAAGTAATTAAAGTGATTTTAATCTTACACTTATCGCATTTTTATGCGCCTGTAGTCCTTCAAGCTCAGCTAAAACTTCTACAGTATTTCCGAGATTTTTAACGCCTTCCGGCGAGAGATGCTGAAAAGTAATCTTTTTAACGAATGAATCCACCGATACACCTGAATAGGAGCGTGCATAAGCGCTGGTTGGCAATGTATGATTGGTTCCGGAGGCGTAGTCGCCGGCACTTTCAGGAGTTAGATTTCCTAGGAAGACAGAACCTGCATTACTAATTTGGGCAGTTATTTTTTGCCAGCTATCCGTTGCCAGAATCAAATGCTCAGGTGCATAGGCATTGCTGAACTCCATTCCCTCGGTTAAGTTCCCCACCAATACTGCATAAGAATTTGCTATCGCCTTTGCTGCAATATCTTTTCTCGGCAATAACGATAATTGCGCTTCCAGTTCAATAATGGTAGCGTCAATAATCCCTTGAGACGTTGCAACAAGCACCGCTTGTGAATCGGCTCCATGTTCAGATTGTGCTAGTAAATCTGCGGCCACAAAGGCTGCATTTGATGTTTCGTCCGCGATTACTAAAACTTCAGATGGCCCCGCGGGCATATCAATTGCCGTTTGACTGGAGGATTGGATAATGGTTTTTGCTTTCGTTACGTATTGATTACCAGGGCCAAATACCTTATCAACTTTAAGAATAGTTTCGGTACCATAGGCCATAGCCGCGACAGCTTGCGCACCTCCAACTAAATAGATCTTTTCTATTTCAAGTAATTGAGCAACATAAGCAACATAGCAATTTATCAGCTTTTTTGCCGTACCTTTTTGAGGAGGAGAGCAAACCACTATTTCTTTACAACCGGCAATCCTGGCGGGAATGCCCAGCATTAAAAAAGTGCTTGGTAAAACAGCTGTGCCACCGGGAATATATAAACCGACCTTCTCAATTGCTCTTGTCTCACGCCAGCATTTAACACCCGGCATGGTTTCTACCTTCCCCTCAGCAACTAACTGACTTTCGTGGAATTTCTTAATGTTTTGATAGGCTATGTCAATTGCCTTTTTTTGAGCTTCGCCAATCGATTGAGCAATAGATCTTATTTCTTCTTTGTTGAGATACGTACGAGTAAGACTTACTCCATCGAATTTTTCAGTGTAAGCAAACAGTGCTTGATCACCATTCTGTTTGACTTCAGAAATAATAGAAAGCACACGGTCTTCAATGGAATTATCCTCATCGGTATTTCGATTGATTAAGCCTTGAATTTGCGTTTCGGTTAAATCTTTGTAGTTATGAGTCTTAAGCATTTTGTTATGTTTCCGTTTGTGTTCCCGCCAAACGATTACTTAATCAATCTAATAATTCCTAGTGGCTTATGACAAGTCTAAAATATGATTTTTTCAATCGGCATCACCACAATACCTTCAGCACCAGCCGCTTTTAGTTGCGAGATTTTGCTCCAGAAATCCTTTTCAGGTATAACCGTATGTACAGCAACCCAGCCTTCTTCTGCCAAAGGAACTACTGTGGGGCTTTTTATCCCGGGAAGGAGCGCCTTGATTTGCTCGATATTCTTGCGTTCAATATTTAAAACAACATACTTTGTTTCCTTGGCCCGAAGAACCGATTGAACCCGGTCAATTAACTCGACAATAAGAGGATTTTGTTCTTCTCCCTTGCGGCCGATAAGTACCGCTTCAGAATACATTACATCGCCGAAAGGCTTCAACCCATTGCTGATTAAAGTTCCACCAGTAGAAACTAGGTCGCAAATGGCATCACTTAATCCCAATCCCGGCGCAATCTCAACTGAGCCTGAAATCGTTCTGATCTCAGATTTTACATTATGCGTAGCTAAGAACTTTTCAAGAATAACAGGGTAGGAGGTCGCGATCGATTTTCCGTTTAAATCTGTAATTTCTTTAATGGCTGAGTTATTAGGTATAGCAAGCTTAAGCGAGCATTTTCCAAAACCCAATTTTTGTAAATAAGCTACATCAACCTCGGTCTCATTAATTACATTTTCGCCAACAATTCCCAAGTCGGCGATGCCATCCTGAACATATTCTGGGATATCATCGTCTCTCAAAAAAAGTATTTCCAAAGGAAAGTTAGAAACAGGAGATATTAAGGAGCTTTTGTAGTTTTCGAAGCTTAAACCGCAATTTTTAAGAAGCTCAACAGATTTTTCGTTTAATCTACCCGATTTCTGGATAGCTATTTTGAGTGTTTTCAAGTGTTATTTTTTTATTAATCAGACCAACAAATTATTCGGGGAAAACAGTTTCACGTAGAAACATACATATTATCTATCGCCATGATGGCGATGGTTGAAATGCATGTCGTGTGTAAATACTGTTACCATAATCGGGTTCCTGATTAAATCGGGAGCTGCAAATATACAGATAGCTGTCTAAAATCAAAAGGATGATTCACGAATCATCTATACATCATCAATCATCCATACATTTGTGTAAATGTATGATGCGGTAATTATTGGTGCAGGCGCTTGCGGCTTGATGTGCGCCGTTCAAGCCGGATTTTTAGGCAAGAAGGTTTTGGTGCTCGAAAAATCGGAGAAACCAGGAGCTAAAATCCTGATCTCTGGCGGAGGTAGATGCAACTATACCAACCTATTCAGCAATTCTTCCAACTTTATTTCCGCGAATGAACACTTTACAATATCTACTTTTTCCCAATGGACAGTAGAAGATACCATCAATTTTTTTGAGACCTATGGAATCGTTGGCCTAGAGAAAACCTTGGGACAGTTGTTTCCTGTTAGTAACAAAGCGAAGGATGTAGTCGAGGTTTTTACGAATCTTTGTGATGATTTAGGGCAAGAAATAAAATGTAATGCTGAAGTCAAAGGCATTGAAATGAATGATGGAGAATTTGTAATTAGTTACGAGCAGCATGGGAAGTTAAAAACCTTAACCTGTCCAAAAGTCGTGATCGCATCCGGCGGTTTACCGGTTCAAAAAATGGGTGCCAGCGATTTTGGATTAAGGATTGCCAAAAACTTCGCGTTGGAGGTTACTGAAACGGCGCCGGCCCTCGTTCCGTTAAGCATTACCGGTAAGGATGCCGATTGGTTTGCTAATCTTTCTGGCAATAGTATTTTTTGTCGCGTTAGCAACGAGAAGATAAGCTTTGAGGAGAATATCCTTTTTACTCACTGGGGACTCAGTGGCCCTGCTATCTTACAAATTTCCTCTTATTGGCGTCCCGGAGAGAGTATTGAAATCGACATGCTGCCTAACCAATCGATACTTGATCTTATTGAAAGTGAGCGGCAGCGTAACGGAAAAAAGTTATTGATCACCTTTTTAGCAGACTTATATACCAGGAAGTTTGCAGAAGCTTTAAGGGAATATATACCGGTTGAAAAGAATCTCGCATCGCTAACTAAACTCGAATTGGATAGTATCAAACAGTTTATTCATAAATTTAAAGTTAAACCTGCCGGCGACAAAGGCTACGAGAGAGCGGAAGTGATGCGAGGAGGAGTAGCCACAACAGAACTGTCTTCCAAAACGCTGGAGTCAAAAAAAGTGCCCGGCTTATTCTTTGGAGGCGAATGTGTTGACGTTACAGGCTGGCTTGGGGGTTATAATTTTCAATGGGCATGGGCAAGCGGCTTTGTGATTGCGCAACACGTATGAGTGCCCATTTACCGAAATGAAACATCCTCTGGGAATGTTTGTTAAACTTATATTTAGAAGCTTATGAAACAAATTATACTCTACATATTAACAGTTATCGCTTTTTCTGGCTGTCATGTAGTTCAGCCCGAAAGTACCCCTCTCAGTCTTGATGGGGTAAAATGGAAACTTACTGCTATCAATCACAAAGCAATTGTTCCAGATGGAAGAGCCTATTTAGAATTCGACTCGAAAAAGCTGGAAATAAAAGGTAAGGCATTTTGTAATACCATAACAGGTGACTTTGGCAGAATGGGAGATAATCAACTTACTTTTGACGATATCATTTCAACAAAAATGTATTGCGAAGGCGTAATGGATCTAGAAAATCAAATGATTACCAATATGCGAAATATCAAGTTTTTCGAAATTCGTAACGGAATGCTATATCTAAAAGATTCCGATCAGGTGCTGCTAACCTTTAAAAAATAATCACCTGCGCGGCGACTTAGATTTGCTCTTGCTTACAGGTTTAGGTTTCCCTCGTGCGGGCTTATTTCTGTTATCCGTGTTTGTGCCAGGCTTTTTTCCAGACTTATCTTTACTTTTCAAAGGGCCTTTTTTATATGGTTTTTCAGTTGGAAGTGCTCGTCTCCCGTCCTGTAAATCTTTGGTTTGATTAGCTTTTGCGGACTTAATCGATTTTGAAGCTTCTTCAGTAGAACTGGAAGTCTTGACCATCTTGTAGATGCCGGCCATTTCCTGCTCGCTTAGCTCTCGCCATTCGCCCAAAGGCAAACCTTTTAAGCTTATATTCATAATTCGTGTGCGCTCAAGTTTGGTTACCTCGTAATCAAAGTGCTCGCACATCCGCCGAATTTGTCGGTTTAGACCCTGAATTAAAACTATCTTAAATACAAAGGTACTTTCTTTGGTAACCACACACTTCCTGGTGTTTACTCCTAAAATTGAAACCCCGGATGACATCCCAAGAATAAATTCATCGGTTATTGGCTTATCAACTGTAACTAGATACTCTTTTTCATGACGGTTTCCAGCCCTTAAAATTTTGTTCACAAGATCTCCGTTGCTCGTTAGAAAAATCAAACCCTGCGAATCCTTATCTAATCGCCCGATAGGGAAGATACGTTCACTGTGATTGACGTAATCTATAATGTTATTTTTCACCCCCGCCTCGGTAGTGCTTGTAACCCCAACCGGTTTATTAAACGCAATAAAAACCGCTTCGTCCTCTGTTTTAGGTTCAATGGTATTCCCGTTTACAACAACCCGATCACCTGGAGAAACCTGATCACCCAATTTTGCTCGCTTGCCATTTATAAAAACGTTGCCATTTTCGATGAATTTATCGGCCTGGCGCCTGGAGCAAATTCCGCTTTCGCTGATGTATTTATTTAACCGGGTAGAGTTACTATCTAACATTAATTCTATTTGACCTCAAAGTTACGGATATGGTTTTAACAAGCTTTCGTATGATTTAAACATTCCCGGCCTTTATCGGTTTAGCTTAAACCACTATGACCGTACCTTTAACACCACAACTTTTAGGCTATCTTATTGAAAAGGGATATGCTTATGTACTAGCAAACACCACCGAGCACGAAGAGGATGGCACCGTAACCGTATCATTGTATCCTGTTAAGGACCGGCCCCAGCTTGAAAGTTTACCACAAGGCTTTACAACCTATTACAAAATCACCCAGGAGCCGATGCAAATGTCGTGCGGGATAGACAATACTACGACCATTGTGATGGAGATGCCCGACAGTGAAGTTATGCCATCTATGGCACCCGAAGAAATTTTGGAGGATAATCACTTTCGTATAAGCGAAGATTTCTATAAGATGGTAGTTGAAAGCCTTGAAGATTATGCAGTTTTTACAACCGATAAAAAAGGCGATGTGAGCAGCTGGAATAAAGGAGCTGAAAGATTACTGGGCTATTCCGAAAAGGAAATAATCGGAGCTAATTCCAGGATATTTTTCACCGTGAAAGATCAGGAGGCTAAAGAACCAGAAAAGGAACTTGAAAATGCCATAAAAAATTCACGTGCGATTGACGAAAGATATCATGTACGTAAAGATGGTTCTGTGTTTTGGGCAAGTGGACTAGTATTCCCACTCATGGACACTTATCATGTTCAACGCGGATTTACCAAAATTATGAGGAACCTTGAAGAAAGGAAGCAATCCGAGAAAAATGCCCCGCCAACCCGTTTGTAACTAAAACTGATATTTCCAGCGTTTATGCGACCATATCCAGTATTCTGGTTTTGCGCGGATCATTTTTTCAAGATACTTAACATGAGTCTCTGTGATTTCATTTTCGGCAGTTTCTTTGGGCTCGTTTGCAATAGGTATAAACTCACAGGTATAGTATCCGCGTTTTACCACTTTTACATCACAAAAAAGAACGGGGTAATCATACGCTTTAGCCAACTTTTCGGCTCCTAAGAAAACTGCTGTACGCTGATTCAAGAAAGTAGTAAAATGAACCGAATCTCCGGGAACCGGTGTTTGATCGCTTACTATGATAGAAACGGTTGGCTCTTTGCGATAGGATAAGATTTCTCGAAAGGAAGTTTTCATTGGGATAAGTTTCGCGTTAAAACGCGAACGAACCTTTCTTAGAAACTGCTCAAAAATCGGATCGGTTAAGGGTTTATAAACAACCAGAATTTTCTTGTCTGTTATCAAGCCAATGTTGCTCGCCATTTCCCAATTACCGTAGTGGCCCGCAGCGGCAATTACACTTTTATTTAGCTTGAAGTATTCATCTAATAATTCCGGATTCAAAAACTTAAAACGCTTCCTAACTTCTTTTTCCGAAATACTTATCATTTTTATTGATTCAAGAATCAAATCGCATAAGTATTTGAAATATGCCTTTTTTATCGCATTTCTTTCGTCCTCATCTTTTTCAGGAAACGAGTTTTTCAAATTTCCGGCAACCACATTTTTGCGATACTTTACGATATGATAAAGAACCAAATACAAAACATCAGAAAAGATATAAAGAATTCTAAGTGGTAAGAGTGAAAAAATCTGTAGAGTAAAGATTCCCAAACGGGTTAGCATGGAACAAATTTAGCATAAACTAAATTGATTCCTATGCTCAAGAAATCACACTTCAAAAAGAAAAAATGGGATGGTATAACCGTCTCTTAACAGGATATGTTTAGCTACATTGAAAACCTTAACGCCTCCGGGTGCTTCACCCTTCAAGGTTCCAATGTGTGCGTGGCCATGGAAGGCTGCAACAACACCGCGGCGTGTTAATGGTTCAGCTAGGCGGGATGATCCAAGAAATGGGTATATAGCTTCAGATTCTCCTATTACGGTTTCCCGGATGGGTGAATAATGGAGTACGGCAATTTTTTTAATTTCAGGAAATTCATCCAGTCGGGCAAGTGCTCTATCCAGGTGTAACGCTTCATCTACAGCCTCCTGAACGAAGGCCTTCATGGCGCCTTCACCGAACATCGAAAGCATATGGTTATCAAATCCACCGCCAAAACCCTTTATGCCGGCAAAACCAATCTTTCCAATTACAATTGCCTCACCATCTAAAATATGGACATTATCGCTTTGAAGCATTTGCCTGATTAATTTATGTCGGCCCTTTTCGTAATCGTGATTACCTAAAACTGCTACCACCGGAATTGTACAGGCCTTTAACTCTTCCGCAAGTACTTGCGCTTCCTGTTC
>DASWMZ010000214.1:0-2616 GCA_036399495.1 Pedobacter sp. | reverse complement strand
GAATAAAATACAGCATTTCCATCCTCAATTTGGTGCATAATAGCCTGAATGTAGCTCTGAACGGTGAACTCTAAAGGCTGATCAAAGTTTCCGTTTATCAGTTTTCCATCGCCATAAAAGAGCTCTTGTAAAAGATCATATTTTGGATAATGCTCAGGATTGAAGCAAATGCATTCGTAAAAATCACGGGTTATTTTATCAATTTCAAGGATAGTCATGACATATTAACAATTGCAACCCGATATTGATTGCAGATTGCAATCCTTATTTAAATAGCCTTTTAAGAAATCCAAAAGCTTCAGGAAAAGCAACATAAATTCCATCGCTCCTAATTTCTGTTGGATAGATCTCTATATAATCTCCCTGGCCCGGAGCTCCGCGACCAGTAGTTAAATCATACTCATACCTATGAAATGGGCAAATCAACTTTCCGTTTTTGCAGGTACCACCGCTAAGTCCGGCACCCGCGTGCGGACAATAAGCTTGGGTAACGGTAACTTCTTGCCCAAGTTTTACAACACAGAATTTTTTCCCGTTTACATTAATCTGTTTTATAAAATCCGGGCGGAGAAGGATTTCCCTTTCAAAAATTTTATGCCATTTCATCAGACAAAGTGAGTTTTGGACATAAGATGGGAAATCTTTTAAAATTTCATAATAGTTTGTAAGGCTTAATCATGATAGTTTCATTTAATATTTTCCAAGGTCAAATCTAAACCTTAAATGGCGTTTATATGAATTCAACATTAGGAATTTGTGTAAGTTTGCAGCCAGTTTAGGAAATGGCACATCAGGTACCGGACGACGGAACATTGCTTCCATTAATGGAAGAATTTTACACCATACAGGGAGAAGGATTTAATACAGGGAAGGCAGCTTATTTTATCCGCTTGGGCGGATGCGATGTGGGTTGCCATTGGTGTGATGTAAAAGAGAGCTGGGATGCTGAAATTCACCCTTTGACTTCCGCGGATCAGATTGTGATAAATGCAGAAAAATATCCCGGGAAGGCTGTTGTAATAACTGGTGGAGAGCCCCTTATTTATAATCTTGATTACCTCACTCAGCAACTTCAAGCTCGTGGTATCAAAACCTTTATCGAAACTTCGGGTGCCTACCCCCTTTCGGGAAGCTGGGATTGGATTTGTTTATCTCCCAAAAAATTTAGGGCTCCATTGCCGAAAATTAGCCAAGTTGCAGGTGAGCTAAAAGTGATTGTATTTAACAAAAGCGATTTTGAATTTGCTGAAAAGCATGCCGAATATGTTGCTGATGGTTGCAAATTATACCTCCAGCCTGAGTGGTCGAAGTCTAAAGAAATCACCCCATTGATTATTGATTACGTTATGGCCAACCCGAAATGGGAAATCTCTTTGCAAACTCATAAGTTTTTAAATATTCCGTAACTTCCTTCGTTATATACCGAATAACGTGGTTCATGAGGAAAATTTTAGTGCTCTTATTTTGCTGCGCCTCGGTTTTAGCATACGGACAAAAAGATATTAGATCAACTAATACCAAAGCTCAAAAATATTACGATCAAGGCCGCGCTTCGCTTTCTTACAATTTGTACGACAAAGCTTTAGCGGAGTTTACAGACGCTGTAAAATCCGATCCCAACTTTGCAGCCGCGTATCAACAACTGGGTGATTTGAATCGATCCCAAAAACGCTATCATCAAGCCAAAATCCATTACCAAAAGGTCTTACAAATTGATCCGGAATTTCATTCACGTACAATTTACGGATTGGCAGACAGCGAATTAAATACCGGAGACTACAGTAACGCTTTACAACATTTTCAAAAATACATGACTCTTCCGGGGATAAACGAAGAAAGCAAAAAACAGATAGCCAAATTCATTAAAGACTGTGAGTTTAGTATTCAAGCAGTAAAACAACCACTCCCATTTAGGCCGATAAATATGGGCGCGTCTGTCAATACTGATAAAGAGGAGTATTTACCTGTGCTAACTGCAGACGAGGCGACAGTGATATTTACGCGCAGGGCCAATAACAATGAAGATTTTTACATCAGCCGCAAGCAAAATGAAAAGTGGAATAAGTCAACGTACCTAAGCCCGAATATTAATACAAGTGTTTATAACGAAGGCGCACAGTGTATTTCACCCGATGGGATGTATCTATTTTTTACGGGTTGTAACCGCCCGGAGGGAAAGGGCCGATGCGACATTTATTTATGCAAACGTGAAGGAAAAGATTGGAGCAAGCCTTTTAATATTGGTGCACCAATTAACACGCCTGGCTGGGAATCGCAACCAAGTTTAAGCGCAGATGGAAGAACTTTATACTTTGTAAGCACAAGGCCGGGTGGAAAGGGTGGCTATGATATATGGAAATCGGAATTAATACCTGGCGGCGGCTGGAAAGAACCTGAAAACCTTGGAGATAATATAAATACTTCTTACGATGAAATTTCGCCATTTATCCACCACGATGACAATACTTTATACTTTTCATCTAACGGCTGGCCTGGGTTAGGAAGTAAAGATCTATTTGTTGCAAAAATAAATGCTTCAGGGCAATTCGATAAGCCCCAAAATCTCGGATATCCGATCAACACATTTGGTGAAGAAAGTGGCTTAACAGTTAGCAG
>DASWMZ010000213.1:0-5451 GCA_036399495.1 Pedobacter sp. | reverse complement strand
CTGATAACTGGAAATTGGTAAAAAGCTTTTCCTGATATGTTTTCTTTCCTTGCATATATAGAAAACAAAGCAAGAAAAGCACAGATTACCTAAATTATCAACAGGTGTTAGTTGTGCAACAGCCACTTGCAGCTCGGACCTTACTACACAAAATCAATTTCCAGCATCCCCTTGCCTCCACTATAATCTATCGCGCTGCTGTATTCCAATAATGAGCTTCTGTTACAAATGAATGTTGATTGAATGAGCATTTCTGTAAATGGTCAAACCGGCTAGGCGTCTACAACTAAAGCTTTGGGCGCAGTTGTACCTAAATCTATTTTCTGATTTACTTCTTTAGATTATAGGCATTACCGCCGGAAGCATGCAATGATTGGCTAACGATATCCTTTTTGTATATACTTTTCGTAAGCCTGCGTACTCCATTAAGCATATCTTACCCTATATCGTTTAGGTGTAAGTTCTTATACCGGGAAGGTGTTAAATGTACCACAGACTTAAACTGCCTGTTAAAATTTGACAAATTGGTATACCCCGTTTCATAGCAAATCTCCGCAACATTCATTTCATTATTAAGCAAAAGCTTGCAAGCATATCCTATCCTTAATTCATTTATAAATGTTATAAAATTCTTTTTCGTTTTTTTCCTGAAGTATCTGCTGAAAGCACCATTGCTCATCCCTGCAATTGTAGCGGCCTCCTTCAAAGTAATGTCTTCCCTGAAGTTTTCCATTATATATCCATAAACTTTGTTGATTCTTTCCGATTCGTTAATTCTTAAAGCATTTGTAAATCCAGAACTACATAACACTTCTGACTTTGAACGAGATAAAAAATCTAATATATCTAACAGAAGGTTTATTTTTTGATACCCCTTTAAGGTTAACATCCTTTCAAGCTTCGGCCTCACCTTCTTAGACACTTCCTGGCTAAACCGTAGCCCCAAAGCCGCATCCGAGAAAAGATTCTTTATTTTCTTTAGTTCCTTTAATAGGAAAAATTGGCTTTCAGGAAATTCTTCTCCAAGGTGAACAACAAGAGCGGAAGCTTTTAGATCTGTATTTTCATTATAATAGGCTTCGCTGTTCTTCCAGTAATGTGGCAAGTTAGGCCCAGTCATAACGAGGTCGTTTTCTTTAAAATCCTCAATACAATCACCTACAAAACGCTTCCCTTCTCCATGTGTAATTAGCGTAAGCTCAAATTCAGGATGGTAATGCCAGGGCATGTCAAAATATGGCAGGTCAAAGTTTCTTATGATAAAACTATGTGAGTCTTCAAGAGCAACTTTCTCAAAAAATGGCTTCAATGGTACTTTTATGCTTGATTATTCATAAATCTAAATAAAACGGTTAAAAAAATACCAGTATTTAATCTTTTTGTAGAAGACTGATGATTTTTTTTAGGGGAATTTTGAGTACCAATAAAATTAATATGATTAAAGCGAAGCAAATAAATTATACAGAAGCCTTGAATGCACCCTTCAACCTGTCTGTCAAACAGATCGAAAGTTTCAGGGAAAACGGCTTTATTAAATTAAAGGATGTATTTACTGCAGAAGTGCTGGAATATTATTCGGAGGTGATTACCAACCTGGTTTTTCTCTTAAATAAGAATACCGCTCCGATGGAGAAAAGAAGCACTTACGACAAAGCGTTTCTTCAGGTATTTAATCTGTGGTACAAAGATGACATCGTAAAAGAATTTGTGTTTTCGAAGCGATTGGCGAAGCTTGCCACTGACTTGATGGGAACAGCAGGCGTAAGATTGTACCACGATCAGGCCTTATATAAGGAATCAGGAGGAGGTATCACTCCCTGGCATGCTGACCAATACTATTGGCCCCTTGAAAGCCCGAAGACTATAACCGTTTGGATACCTTTTCAGGCAACTCCAATGGAAATGGGGCCTCTCGCCTTTGCTGCAAAAAGCCATAATTACAATATTGGAAGAGATCTTGAAATCAGCGATGAAAGCGAAAAAATAATTTCAGAAGAACTCAAAGCCAAGAACTTCGAATACCAAAATACACCATTCGATCTTGGTGAAGTGAGCTTTCACTACGGCTGGACATTTCATAATGCCGGGGCTAATACTTCTGGTATCGCAAGAAAAGTCATGACAATGATTTACATGGATAAAGACATTACTTTAAGCATGCCCAAGAATAAAGAGCAACTTGTAGACTGGGAAAAATGGTGTTCCCTTGTAAAAATAGGTGAAACCGTGGCGGGCCCGCTTAACCCTGTGCTGTTTGAATACTAATAACCAAACCGGGTTACTGCTGTATTTACAACTTAGTAACGAATAAGATCATTTTATTTCCCGCAGAGTCTCCTCTTTCAGGGACACTGCTGTGCTAAGATCCCGCATTTTTGGCGCAAGTATGCAGCAAAGGTTTGAGCCCTGAGTACTTGTGCCTTGCAAGCAACCTAGTACCTTTGTCGATTGCATTCAATTTCTTAATTTGCTCATGTCTCCCTAAGCCCATGAGTACCAAATACAAATTCAAAGACCAGAGTCAACTTTACTTCGTTTCATTCGCCGTCATTAATTGGATAGACCTTTTCATACGCAATGAATACAAACAGATCATTATTGACAGCTGGAAGCATTGTCAGCAAAATAAAGGACTTGAAATCTATAGCTATTGTATAATGACCAGTCACATTCACATGATTATTGGCAGCAATAAGGACAAGCTTGAAAATATCATGCGCGATATGAAGAGGCATACTTCGGAGAAACTTAAGGAAGCAATAAAATTTCACCCTACTGAAAGCCGAAGAGAATGGATGTTGTGGATGATGGAAAGGGCTGGCAGGGAGAACGGCAACAACTTAAGCTTCCAGTTATGGCGACAGGATAATCATCCCATAGAAATGAAAGACCCGAAGCACCTTCATGATACGCTGGACTACATTCACAATAATCCGGTACATGCTGGCTTCCTGGAGAAACCTGAAGATTATCTATATAGTAGCGCCAAGGACTATTATGGGCTGAAGGGTATGATTGAGATAATTAAAGTGGAACCCTTGTTAGTCTAAGGCACAAGTACACCGCGCACCGGTCAACGCTGCATACTTGCGCCAAACTGGGGACGATTAGGTGAATCCCTTCTGGCCATGAGCAGTTTGGGTAAAGGTCTTAACTGTGCCGCGCGTCGGGTTACTTGAACCCTCGAAGCACCCGAATGAATCTTTACACCCTGGATTTCTAGGTTTGTTTCGCAATCAGTCGTACCAAAGGAAACTATATTCGCTTCGTTTTTAGCTATAGTGCGAGGCGCTTCACCGTTTTTATATAAATAGCCATACTCCGTAATCGGTTCATTTGCTCTTTTGTATTTCTTTGAAGATGCTACAAGCTGTTCTATGTAATGTTTGCTTACTTTTTCATCAAAAAAAAGTGTGTCAAGGCAGTTTAAAATCTGTAATTGATTAATACTATCGATGCTTTTAACTTCGTCTATTTCTATTTTTGTACTCTTTCGTGATCCTACTTTATAAATCAAAGGGTCATAAAAAATTAGCAATAATTCATAATTCAAAGGAACGAAGATCTGTAACCCTATATTTCCATACCCGGTTTTACCGCCAGGCCAACATTTCATCTCTAAAAACCTATTATACTTTACAATCGGAAAATCGGATGAAATAAAAGCTGTCTTTGTCCTATTGATAACTAGCTTGAACTCTAGGTCCTGAATGTTTTCTGAAATATCATTAACTGCTGACAATGCTGTTTTTACGTCCTCTTCATGTGAGAACTCAGGGAAATATTTATCCATATCTAGTTCTGGATCAAGCTCCAACCATCGTTTCTTTACTCCCTCCCTACTATTTTTCATGTTTGCTATCAATATCGGATTTCTCAGGTAAGTTAGACCAACAAACGCCATGAGTCGGATATGCTCCTTTGAACCTTTACGGGGAAGTTCTTTAAATTCCAATATCTTTTTAATAACCGCAGCCAGATCGCCTTCAATTGTCGAAAGTGCGTCTTCAATTTTTCCATCAGTTCCATAAAAAAAATTCTTAGAGCCTTGATTTTTTAATGGAGCTCTATCATAAAAAAACTGCTTAGTAGTATTGTATATTCCGAGCTGTTTTTGATTTCCTTCAAACGAAAAATTTCGGAGGTAGAATTTCGGAATATAATGTTGATTTTTTTTGTCGGTTGTACTAGACGTCATTTTACAAGGTAGTTAACATCAGTGAACTGGCCATTTTCGAAAACCACATTTGATCAAATTGTCATGAAACACAGTACTAATTTAGTACAGAGTAAGCAGAGCCACCATCTTGTGTAGTTCAATTATGACTTCTTGGAGTTATTAATAATGGGTATCGATGCTCCACTTGGCACTAACATAATCTTAGCGATGTTTTTAGAGTTAAATTTGACATTTGACTCCACTTCCCCCGTGAAAGGATTCATTGCACTGAGATTTTTAGTTGCTTCCGGGTCAAACATCATACTCAATGTCCCTGTCTCTTTGACTTTTTGTGTGCCTGACAAGTCTAGAATCTCAAAAGAACATTTTTCGTCTTCCACCACAGGCTGGAAAAATATTGGTGGACAATAAATAATATTTAGCGCCCGATTACCGTAGTATTCACAATCTTCCTTATTTAAAGGGATAAACAATTGAAAGACTAAGTTCTCATAATACAATTGAAAAACATGTGTTGGCATAGATTCTGTAGCACTCTGCTTCCTAAATATTAGGCAATGAGTTTTCATGTGTAGACTTGTATAAGCTGCACCTACTTTAGCAAAGGAGGAAAGAAAGTTGTCGGAATGATCGGTGATCAACATTTTTATTGTCTCGGTATAAGCAGGTAGATAAGTCTCTTTTATCAGACTCAGAGCAACTTTCAACAACGCTTTATAAACGAAAATCGGAATGTACGAATGCTTCTTATAGTTTATGGTAGTTTTACCGGAGACATCATCAATATCAAAAGCACTCCCATTGTTATCCTCAATAATGATAGCCTTTTCAATAGTTTGAAAGTGAGTATTGGATGCAGTTAAGCAACCATCGGGAGATTTAAACTTGGGAACTTTATTTTTCTTTCCCCTACTACTAAAAACCGTTCTATGGATACCTAAGTGGTCTACTAGACAGTTTTCATAAGTAGAAAAAAGCTTGTTACATTGATCACATTCATCATCCGCAACCAAATACTTATTCCCCAACGCATGTGGTATCACATGTGAATCGTGCTTGAAGCTTGTTTCTTTGGAATTTCTTTTACAAAATCTGCAAATACGCTCTTCATAAGGCGGAAACTTAGTTCTTGCGATTTCTATGGTTTATGCAAGTGTTATTTGATAATTTTTCTGATAAAGTTTATTGTTTCTAACACATGCAAATACTCTCCAGATTAGTTTGTTCCTAACGGCATTAATGACAGACATTTTGTTCTTCCTTTCTTCTAC
>DASWMZ010000212.1:0-58793 GCA_036399495.1 Pedobacter sp. | reverse complement strand
AAAATCTATTATCGAGGTTCAAAAATCAACTATCGAACAACTGGAATCTTATATTAACAGTTATTGATATTGAGAGAAGGTTAAAGTCGAAATTAAAACTACAAGAACCGCTTTACTCCTTCCTTGTCCAAATCTCTGTCCGATAAAAAGGGCCCCAGTACCCTCTTATTCTTAGCGTTTTATCATCAATAAGTTTCATAGTACAAACATAAGTTTTCCCGTTCCCGGGATCATAGACTGTTCCATTTTTCCATTCTCTATCTTTATAATCGAAGTCTTTTAAAATTATCAGATTTAAAAGCGGTTGAGACCGCTTGCTCTTGTCCGGATTTTCGGTATCTGTAGACGGAATATCCTTATCAGGCTTGAGCCAAACAATTTTTCCATAATACTTTGCCTTTTGCTGAAAAACCTCAATTACCCCTTTCTTATCTTCTGATATCCATTTGCCGAAAATTTGGGTTTGGGCGAAGTTTTGAATACTGCAAAAAAGCAGCATGATGGCTATGAAAAACGATTTCCTACTCATGTCATCTCATACGCAGCGACAAAATTTAAGTTTTTTTAAACCACGGCAATTCTTCAAAATTCATTATCAGCCTGTCGACAGGATTGTTATGTTCCAAGTGGGAGGTCACGATTTCTTCTACATCGCTTAATTGGACCCTACTATAAAATATCCCTTCTGGATATATTACTACGCTTGGTCCGGCTTCACATGCTTCGAGGCATCCCGTCCTTTGTGCTCTTATTTGTGTGTTTAAACCTCTATCTTTAATCAGTTTTTTAAAAGCGGCTACCAATTCCAATCCATACGTTTCGCCACAACTTATTCTGGCTCCGGCCGGGCGTTGATTTGTGCAGATAAAAACGTGTTTGTTGTAAAGCATATTAAACCAAAAATACACATTACAGTTAAACAATCGGGATATGAGCAAAACAGTTTTGATAACAGGCGCAAGCGGACTGATCGGGAAACCACTTACCGAGCTTTTGATTGAAAAAGGCTTTAAGGTACATCAGCTAAGTCGATACCTTGATAAAGCGAACAAAGGCAGTAAGATATTTAAGTGGGATGTATCAAAAATGCAAATCGATGAGAATTGCCTTGAGAATGTTGATACCATTATTAACCTTGCCGGTGAAGGAATTGCTGATAAGGCTTGGACTAATATCCGGAAAGAAGAAATCATAAACAGCCGAACAGGTGCCCTTCAACTATTGTATAATGTGTTGATCAACAATCCCAATCATCAGGTGAAAACCTTTATCTCCGCTTCGGCGGTTGGATATTATGGTGATCGTGGTGATGAAATTCTAACTGAAGAAAGTGAGCCGGGTAAAGATTTTCTCGCCAATACCTGCCTGGCCTGGGAAGAGGCCGCTGATAAGATTGGCAACTTGGATATCAAACTAATTAAATTTAGAAAGGGAGTGGTTTTAACTGCAAACGGTGGCGCTTTGCCAAAAATGGCAAAACCTGTACAACTTGGAGCGGGCGCCGCTTTAGGAACCGGCAAACAATGGGTTCCCTGGATACACCTCGAAGATGCAATCAATATGTATTTATACGCATTAGAAAATGAACATTTGGAAGGTATCTTTAATATGACCGCCCCGGTTCCGGTTACTAATGCAGAATTCACTCAGGCACTGGCAAAACAATTTAATAAACCTTTATGGTTACCGAAAGTGCCGGTGTTGGCATTAAAGATTATGCTTGGAGAGATGAGTCGGGTGGTACTAAACAGCAACCGTACTTCAGCAAATAAAATCATCAGGGAAAGCTTTATTTTTAATTTCTCTCATTTAGAAAATGCATTAAGCAATATCTATGATCGAAAAGCAATCAATTAATATCTTTTGGTTCAGGCGGGATCTACGACTTGATGACAATGCCGGTTTATATCATGCGCTAAAGTCCGGACTTCCGGTTTTACCGGTGTTTATTTTTGATAAAGAGATTTTGGATAAGCTAGCCGATAAAGATGATGCGCGTGTAACGTTTATTCATCAGGCTTTATCAGAGCTTAATGAAACGTTAAGAAAACACGACTCATCAATTTTAATTAAATACAACAGTCCGCTCATTGCCTGGAAAGAAATTTTAAATGACTTCAATGTTGCCGGAGTTTTTTGCAATACTGATTACGAACCTTATGCGCGAAAGCGCGATACTGAGGTTGCCGAACTACTTCAAAAGAAGGGTATAAATCTTCTTTCGTTTAAAGATCATGTAATTTTTGAGAAGAATGAAATATTAAAAGATGATGGCAAACCCTATACGGTTTTTAGTCCTTATAAAAGGAAGTGGCTTGAAAAACTCGCTGTAGCATTTCATTTTAAAGCCTACCCTGTTTCTAAATATGCTGATGCTTTTTTCAAATTCCCATATTCAGAAATAATCCCTCTCGTAGAGATTGGTTTTAGAGAAAGCCATTTACCGCTTCCGGGGAAAGTTTATCAATCCATTTTGGTAAATTATGCCGACCTACGTGATTATCCGGCAATAGCCGGAACTTCACAAATAGGAATTCATTTGCGATTTGGCACGCTAAGTATAAGAGACCTGGCTTCCGAAGCATCGTCGCAATCCCAGGTTTGGCTATCGGAGTTAATTTGGAGAGATTTTTACAGCATGATTCTTTGGCATTTCCCAGAGTCTGCCAAACAAAGCTTTAGAAAAGAATTCGACGCTATAAGGTGGAGAAACGATGAGCAGGAGTTTGAAAGATGGTGCGAAGGAAAAACAGGTTATCCAATAGTTGATGCCGGTATGCGCCAGTTGAACGCAACGGGTTGGATGCATAACCGGGTAAGGATGATTGTTGCCAGTTTTTTATGCAAGCATTTGCTGATAGACTGGAGATGGGGAGAAGCTTATTTTGCACGCAAGCTGCTTGATTATGACCAGGCTAGCAATGTAGGTGGATGGCAGTGGGCCGCTGGAACGGGGAATGATGCGGCCCCTTATTTTAGAGTTTTTAGTCCTGATTTGCAAACCAAGAAGTTTGATCCGGAAGGAAAATATATTAAAAGATGGATACCTGAATTTGATAACCCATTCGAATATCCACAACCTATGGTTGAACATAAGTTTGCCAGGGAGCGGGCATTGAATGCTTATAAAATAGCCTTAATGAAATAGTGAATTTAGGGTTGACTTACGTCAAGAACCTTAATGTCGAAATCGAGACAAGAAGCACTAGGGACAAGCAACGTTCCTGTAAAAGTATTCCTATTACCTGCTAAACCATAGGCTAAACCAGATGGTATGATAACACGAATTGATCCCCCACCCTGAATCAAAGGTATAGTTTTAACCCAACCTGGAATCCTCTCCGACAAAACACTACTTCTACTCAACGTGCCATTTGCTTCGTCAAACACCTTTCCGTTTAATAACCTTCCTGTAAATTGAACAGAAATAATCGAATCTGGGGTGATTGGACTCCCCGTACCTTGCTCTATGATCTTATAATGTACCCCTTCAGCCGTTTTTGTAAATCCGGTTAAGTTATTGGCTGTTTTATATTTATCAATACTAATCTGATCATACGCCTGTAGTTTGGCCTTGGCCGTATCTAAAACTTTCACTGTATATTCTAAAGAAGCGTTTCCCGGTACCTGCCCATTTCCATTTCTTCCAAAAGCCAAATTCGAAGGAATGATAATTTTCATTGAGCCCCCGCGGAATTTAAGAGAATCTTTTACAGCTATCCGCAATCCTTCGGGTCCTAAATAGCCTAGATATTGGCCCGTTGCTCCGTAGCGATTGGCAAATGTATCAACACTTGCAAACTGCCCATCAACCGTTTTAAAAGTATAAATCAATGGAACCATCTCAGTATATTCAACAGCTGCACCAGTGCCTCGATTTATCGACACATAATAAGTTCCGTTAGCACTCTTTTTAGCGGTCAAGTTATTCTGCTTTAAATAAGCTTCTATCTGCTCATTGTCCAGCTGTTCAATAGTGGCATATTCTTTCTTACAACCTGAAGAAAATAAACCTATCAGCGCAACAAGACAGAAAAATTTTAAAAAAAAAATTAATTTCATTTTATTTTTTGTTTATAAGACATCAAAGAAGTTCGATATCAAAATCCAAGACAGAGTTTGGGGGTATGCCTGACCTAGGAGCCGGGCCATATGCCCAATAAGAAGGAATGAGTAACCTGATAGTGCCTCCCCGTTGAATTTTTGGAATTCCGATCTGCCATCCGGCTATTAAGTTTCCCAAAGGAAACTCTTTAGAGGAGCTGCTGTCAAACACTTGTCCGTTCAACAGTCGGCCGGTATATCTTACATTGATGACGGTATTTGCCTGGTAAACTACATTGCCGGTTCCTGGCTCAAGAATAACATAATAAATTCCACTGGTATCTTTTACGGCATTTGTAATATTTTTAGCTACAATGAAATCCTTTATTAATTGTTCGTCGACTAAAAATTGTCTTTTTATCTCTAAAAGTTGATCTTCAGCAGTAAATGGCTCCGCTTTTTTACAACTGCCAACTATAGCCGAACTAAACAATAAAATAATAAGAAGATTTTTAACTCTTTTCATACAGCTTGCAAATTTATCTTTTTAAATTCAAAAACGAGTGATTAACTTTTTTTAACGTATTGAGAGCAAAATATATTATGCCATAACTGAATGTAAAACGTCCCAAAGCTTATAAATCTGAACTTAAGAAAGATTATACCTTTGCAACCAAAGGCGAAAGTTCTGCGTCTTCACACACATAAACAGAACAATTAACACTTAACGTTGTAATATTGACAAATTTAAAGATTATGAAAAAAATCATTTTTTCTTGTATGCTCACCGGCTTTTTGCTGCTTGTCGGCTCTAATGTAAATGCGCAATACAAAAATGCTTTAGGGGTTAGGTTAGGCGATGCTTATGGAATAACCTACAAAACGTTTATTCAATCCGATAGGGCACTAGATTTTATATTAAACGCACGAAAGAATAATTTAAGTTTAACCGGTTTATATGAAGTACACAATCCGATAAACGGTGCTGAAGGTTTGCGCTGGTACTACGGTGGCGGTGGCTCGGTTGGCAGCAGTAATTATAAAAACGATGATGATAGAGACAACGGACTTTATTTAAGTGTAGATGGCGTATTAGGACTTGACTATGTTGTTCCTGGTGCTCCGCTTAATTTATCACTAGACTGGAAACCAGCACTTGTTTTGACACCTTACACCGGATTTTATGAAAGAGGTGTTGGGTTATCGATAAGAATTATTTTATAGATTGACTTTATAAACCCTATAAGATTTTCCAAAATCTTATAGGGTTTTTATGCCTTGTTACCTGGTCCGCGGCATATCATTTTTCACATCTACCACCGGCCTTTTATCCCGATTTGCTAAATCCCAGGCGGTATGAAAAACCAGCTTAGCACGCTTTACCAATAAAGGGAAATCTATCTTGCTTATTTCATCACTTTCTTTGTGATAATCTTCATGCACACCATTGAAGTAAAAAATTATAGGGATACCGTGTTTCGCAAAATTATAATGATCGGAACGATAATAAATCCGTTCAGGATCAGCGGGATCATTGTATTTATAGTCAATTTTTAATTTTGTGTAAGTAGCATTGGCTTCTTCACTGATCTTATGTAATTGAGTACTCAACTTATCAGAACCTATTAAATAACAATAATCCGGGGTATTTTTGTGTGCCGTATCCACCCGGCCAATCATATCAATATTTAAATTGGTAATCGTATTTTTCAATGGGAAGATCGGATGTTCAGAATACCATTCTGAACCTAATAATCCCTTCTCTTCGCCTACTACACCTAGAAATAAAATACTTCTTCTTGGTCCTTTGCCTTCCTTCTTTGCCAATGAAAAAGCCCTGGCTAATTCTAGAACTGCTGTTGTACCAGATCCATCATCGTCGGCACCATTAAAAACCTTGTCTGTACCATCGGGGTTTAAGCCAATATGATCATAATGGGCAGAGATAACAATCAACTCTTGCTTCAAATCAGTTCCCTCCAAATATCCCATAACGTTTACAGCTTTAACATCTTTGGACTTGTTTCCATAAGAAAGCTCAAGATCAGTTTTAATCTTCTGGCTTGCTGGCAACCCTGTTTTGTTAATTTCAGCGATTAATTGTTCAATCGTTTTGCCGCTTTTGCTGAGAAATATATTAGCAGTTTCCGGTGTTAATTGTATTACGTCTGTCTGAGCAGCTAGAGCTTGAACTTTGTTTTTCTTTAAGGAGATTTTTGGTTTATCAAGATGTGCACCAGATCGCGTAAGTATCTGTGCCAGATCAGGATTTACCACAAGAATTAACGCAGGCTTTTTTGCTCTGATATTATCCATTCGCTTTGCGCGGATTTTCGACCAATCAGAGAGTTCTGCTGAATTTGATATCAGGGATATTCCATCTTTCACCGGCTCTCCGCGATTGATAATAAGCACAACTTTTCCCGTAATGTCAACACCTTTCAAATCATCATAAGCAGCTGTACTTATACCATAACCTACAAATACAACTTCTTCGGCTTTGATTATCTTTTTTGTAGAAGCGCTGCTTAAATAAAAATCTTTATGGCTTTGCAGTTGCTTGTTATTAATCTGAAACTTATCAACTAGAAAAGAGCTTTCAACCAACTGTACATTCTGGAAATAATAGCCGTTGACCGGACCTTTCAAGTTTAATTTTTTAAACTCATTTGCGATATAATTGGCCGCTAGTTCAGCACCTTTCTTTCCAGTCTCTCTACCCTCAAACTCATCTGATGCTAGAATATTTAAATGCTTTCGGGCATTTTCCGGAGTTAATAATTCAGCGTATTTAATCTCTGTGGCATTTTGAGCCCAGCTTTCTGCGAGCAGGCTTACAAATAGAAACCCTAATATTATTTTCTTCATATTAACATGAAATTTTATTTACTCTATTGGCGTGTCGGCCACCCTCAAATGCAGTAGTCAAAAACTTTTGTGTAATTGATTTAGCCAGATCGGTAGAAACAAACCTCGCTGGAATACACAAAACATTGGCGTTATTATGCTTCCGCGAAAGCTCAGCAATTTCTTCATTCCAGCAAATAGCGGCTCTAATACCCTGGTGTTTATTTGCAGTTATCGCAACACCGTTAGCACTACCACAAACCAGTATTCCGAATTCAAATTCTCCACTTTCCACCGCCGATGCAACCGGATGAGCAAAGTCAGGATAGTCTGCGGAGTCTGAACTATTTGTTCCAAAATCCTTTAACCGACTGTCTTGCAAAAATTCACTTAGTAGTTGCTTATATTCAAATCCGGCGTGATCTGAGCCAATAGCTATAGATAATGTTTTATCCATGAATAATAAGATAATGATTTAATATACGATTTACACTTCAGAATAGAATGCGGCTTCCTTCTTTTTTCTGTTTTTTTCTACTCGTGCTGATACGATGATACTAAACTCGTACAATAAGAACAGCGGGAAACTTACAGTTAACATGGTTATAAGATCTGGAGTTGGAGTAACCACAGCTGCGATTATTAAAATAAGAACGGTCGCGTACCTTCTGGATGCCTTCATAAAGGCCGGAGTCATAATACCTAACTTGGATAAAATGTAAATTATTATCGGAAGTTCGAATGTAATTCCTGCACCAATACTAAGCGTAGCTACGGTTGACAGATAAGAATCAATTGTAATAGTATTTCTGATTACCTCACTTACAGTATAATTTGCAAGGAAATTTATTGATAGCGGAGCAATAATATAATACCCAAATAACAGTCCTGCTATAAATAATAAACTCGCAAAAAACACAAAGCCGGATGCAGAACTACTTTCTTTTTCGGTTAATCCCGGCTTCACAAAACGCCACACTTCATACAAAAGATAAGGGAAACCCAATATTATCCCAATCAACAGAGATGAGTTTAGTTGCAGGGTAAACTGACCAGCCATCTCGGTATTGATGATATCAAAACGAATGTCCTTGATACAAAAATCCGGACCGAGATTAAAACGCTCAGTTAAATCACACATCATTCTGTAAGTCCAGAAAGTTGTTCTTTTAGGGCCTAGAATAATTGTGTCGAAAATGAAATCGTAATAAATAAAGGCTAGTACAGTGAATATCAGAATCGCAGCTGCGCTGCGAATTAAATGCCAGCGCAAAACCTCCAAATGGTCGAAGAACGACATTTCGGCTTCCAGAGATTTACCTCTTTCTTTGATTGTTTCTACAAGGTCCTTACGTGGTTCTTCACTCATGATTAAAACAAAACGCCATTCTCATTATACGAGAATGGCATCTGATTAGATTTTTACTTCAGCCTTTTCGTCGACAAACACAAAGCTTTCCATAAACTTGGTTGTAAAATTGCCGGCCCTGAAATTTGGGTCTTTCATTAATTTGATATGAAATGGAATAGTTGTTTTGATGCCTTCAATTACAAACTCACTTAATGCGCGCTCCATCGTGGAGATAGCTTCTTCTCGGGTTTGACCGGTACAAATCAGCTTCGCGATCATTGAATCGTAATTTGGTGGAACTTGGTAGCCCGCGTACACGTGTGTATCTACACGCACCCCATGTCCGCCTGGCGAATGGAAATTTGTTATTTTCCCCGCTGCCGGTCTGAAATTTTGGTAAGGATCCTCCGCATTTATGCGACATTCTATTGCATGCATTCTTGGAAAATAATTTTTTCCCGAAATTGGCACCCCTGATGCAACTCTTATTTGTTCTTTGATCAAATCATAATTCACAACTTCTTCCGTAACCGGATGTTCTACCTGGATACGGGTATTCATTTCCATAAAATAGAAATTGCGGTGTTTGTCTACCAAAAACTCGATGGTTCCCGCACCTTCATAGTTTACAGCTTTGGCACCCTTAACGGCAGCCTTACCCATACGCTCACGCAATTCATCTGTCATGAAAGGAGATGGAGACTCTTCTACCAATTTTTGATGACGACGTTGTATTGAACAATCGCGCTCAGATAAATGGCTTACTGTTCCATACTGATCGCCGATAACCTGAATTTCAATATGTCTTGGATCTTCTACAAACTTTTCAAGGTATAAACCATCGTTACCAAAAGCTGCTCCAGATTCCTGGCGTGCTGAATCCCAGGCCGCCTCAAATTCTTCGTCCTTCCAAACTATTCTCATACCCCGGCCACCGCCACCTGCGGTTGCCTTAAGTATCACAGGGTAGCCTATTTCATTGGCAATTTTGATACCTTCTTTAATATCTTCTAACAAACCTTCAGATCCTGGAATAGTAGGAACGCCCGCTTTTTTCATGGTTTCCTTGGCCGAAGCTTTATCGCCCATATCATTAATTTGCTCGGGCGTGGCACCAATAAACTTGATACCGTAATCGCGACAAATAGCCGAGAATTTGGAATTCTCTGAAAGGAACCCGTATCCGGGATGAATAGCATCTGCTGCGGTTAACTCCGCAGCCGCGATAATATTAGGAATATTTAAATATGAGTCTTTACTTGCTGGCGGCCCTATGCAAACAGCCTCATCAGCGAAACGAACATGCAAACTTTCGCGATCGGCGGTTGAATAAACGGCAATGGTTTTAATGCCCATTTCCTTACACGTACGTATAATTCGTAATGCAATTTCGCCGCGATTGGCAATCAATATTTTTTTAAACATGCGTTATATATGTGCAAATAAAACAAATGTGCAGATGTGCAGATAGTGCACGCTCGCACATCTGCACACCTGCACATCTAAATTTATGCTGGTTCTACCAGGAATAAAGGCTGATCGTATTCTACCGGACTTGAATTTTCTGAAAGGATTTTAACAATTCGGCCAGAAACTTCAGATTCAATTTCGTTGAAAAGCTTCATTGCCTCGATAATACAGATTACCTGGCCTACTTTAATCTCATCACCTACGTTTACAAAAAATGGTTTATCAGGACTTGCAGAACGATAAAATGTTCCAATCATTGGAGATTTTACAGTAATATATTTGGAGGTATCTTCTGAAGTTGATGCAGCTGCCGGCGCTGAAGATGTAGATGCAGGAACTGTTACTGTTGCAGAAACCGGAACTGCTGGTTGTGGTATAGCCACCGGAGCTGCTGCCGCGGCATTTGAAAATATTGGCGGTTGATTGGTTTTAATAGTGATCTTGAAGTCTTTCTCTTCGATTGAAACTTCATTTACACCTGATTTGGAAACAAATCTTATTAGTTCCTGAACCTGTTTAATATCCATTATTCCGATTTTTGGTTGATTGTGAATTCAAAATTCAGAAATAAAACTCAAAAGAAAGAGTTTTAAACCTTTTTATATTTTAGCTATTGTAAGCCCATTTTATATATATAGAACCCCAGGTGAAACCTCCACCAAAAGCTGCAAGAATTATATTATCGCCTCTTTTTAGTTTCTTTTCCCACTCCCACAAGCAAAGCGGAATAGTTCCATTAGTTGTGTTTCCGTAGCGATCTATATTAATCATTACTTTCTCCGGACCAACCCCAGCTCTGTTCGCTGTAGCATCAATAATACGCTTATTAGCCTGATGCGGCACAAGCCAGGCAATATCTTCAGGTTTTAAATTGTTCCTTTCGATAACTTCTCCTGCCACATTAGCCATATTTGTAACTGCAAACTTAAACACGGCCTGCCCTTCCTGATATGCAAAATGCTCTTTATTATTAATAGTATCAAAACTTGCAGGTTTTAATGAACCTCCAGCTTTGATATTTAACAAATGTTTACCAGAACCATCACTTTTTAAGAGTGAATCGATAATTCCATATCCTTCAGTATCAGGTTCTAGCAATGCTGCTCCACAACCATCGCCAAATATTATACAGGTTGTACGATCTTCGTAATTAACGATAGACGACATCTTGTCTCCACCAACAACCAACACTTTTTTATGTTTTCCTGATTCTATGAATTGAGCTCCGGTGGTTAACCCGAATAAAAATCCCGAGCATGCGGCTTGAAGATCATACCCCCAAGCATTTACCGCGCCAATTTTATCGGCAAGAATATTAGCCGTTGCCGGGAAGGGCATATCAGGTGTAGAGGTACAGAAAATGATTAATTCAATTTCTTCAGCACCAATTCCACGCTTTTCGAGAAGACCCAATACAGCTGGAACTGCCATATCAGAGGTTGCAAGGCCTTCGCCTTTTAAAATTCTTCGTTCTTTAATCCCCGTTCTGCTGGTAATCCATTCATCGTTGGTGTCTACCATTGTTTCCAACTCGTGGTTGGTTAACACATAATCTGGTACGTAACCATTAACTGCTGTAATAGCAGCGTATGTTTTTTGCATACTTTCTGTATTATTTAAATGCAGCGGTTATTTTTTTTATCAGTTCGGTTTGGATCATGTTTCGTGATAACAGAACCATGTTCTTTATTGCTTCTGGCGGAGAAATTCCGTGGCCAATAATTACCGGAGCGTTGACTCCTAAAATCGGACTGCCGCCATATTGTTCGTAATTGAATTTAGCAAAAAATTCATCTTTAAACCCCTTTTTCAAGGTAAGTACATAAAACGTTTCTGCAAGTTTAAGCATTACATTGCCAGTAAAGCCGTCGCATACAATAACATCCGCCTTATCGTCGAATAAATCCCTTCCTTCAATATTTCCAACGAAATTAAACATATTGGTTTCTTTCATCAAGGCATAAGTAGCCTGGGTTAACAGGTTTCCTTTTTCCTCTTCTTCGCCAATATTAATTAAACCCACTTTGGGATTTTTTATACCTAGAATATTTTCTGCAAACAGGCTTCCGATCATTCCGAACTGAAGAAGCACATCAGGCTTACAATCAGAATTTGCTCCAACATCGAGCATCATACCAAAACCTTCTTTTAATTTAGGAACAATGGATGAAATTGCGGGACGAATTACTCCGGGGATGGTTTTGACACTGAACATGGCTCCAACAAGCATTGCTCCGGTATTTCCTGCGGAAGCAAAAGAGTCAAGGCTTCCTTCTTTAAGCATGCGAAAACCAATGCTTATGCTAGAATCAGGCTTTTGGGTTATTGCCTTTGTAGGATGTTCACCCATACCGATCACCTCGGTAGTGTGAACAAATTCAAACTTATCAGGATCGAAATCTCTCTCCTTTAAAATAGGAAGAGCCTGATCTTTATCGCCAATAAGAACTATTTTTTGATGCGGTTCTAATGCATCGAAGGCATCAATTGCTCCTAAAACTGCTGCTTTAGGGGCATAATCGCCGCCCATTATGTCTAAGCCAATTCTCATTTAGCGTCAATTGCTTTTAATGGCAATGAAGCTATCATGAACCTGGATGATTTATTTACAAGCTGTAAGTTCATGATGCTTTCATCAAAATAAGTTCTCTTTACCTGGTGATGAACCGCCTGCTTTTTGCAAGCAGGGTTTTCATGTGCAAAATAGAAATTAATTCCTTTCCACATGAGGGTCTCATATTAGAAAAAATTAACTTATGCGATGGAAGTAGCTTCAACTAGCAGCTTACCTTTATAATATAGATTGCCATCTACGTTATAAGCACGATGAGGCAAATGAATTGCACCAGTGGTTTTACAGGTAAACAAAGTTGGAGCTTCGGCTTTGTAATGAGTTCTTCTCTTATCTCTTCTCGATTTGGATATTTTCCGTTTTGGATGTGCCATCGTCCTGTTATTTTATTTATCGTTTTTTATATTCTTTAATGCTTCCCACCTTGGATCAGCATCGGTATTTTCTTCTTCTTGTTTTGTGGTTGTCGACAGCGAGTTAAGCTTTTCTATCACCACTTTATCGCACCATTCTGTTTTACCAACATCCGGACAGCGATTGAACAAAGGTACAGCTAAGTTAATGTATTCATAAATTAGCTGCGCTACATCAATTTCGTGAGCGTTTTTGTGCAACACTATAATCTCATCAGTATTATCTTCCAGATTCTCATCGTCAGAAAACTTTACTATCTGCCTTTCTTTTACCTCCACTTGTGTAGGAAAGTCAGAAAGACAAAAATCGCAATTCGAAAAAATCTCCCCCTTAATCTCGAAATGAAGGATAAGCATTGTTTCCTGCTTATCTAACTCCAGATCAGCTTTAAGCTTTCCATCTTTTACCAGAGAGTACTCAAACTCACCAAAGAACCGCCCATCGATCTCAAAATCAAACTGGTGTTTTCCAATTTTTAATCCCGTAAAGGGTATTTTGTATTCCTGTAGCGATTTCAAAGCACGACAATTGAGCCTGCAAAGATAGGGAAATTAATTATTCGAGGGAAAGTTTTTTGGCGAAAAAGTCCTGAGGTAATTTAGTCGGAAAGACCGATGAAATTTGTCGGATGTAAACGCCCCTAACTTTAGGACTACCTTAATCCCGATCCTTTGACAGCTTCGTAATTTTAAGAGGATTTGAGGTAAGTTCCTGCAACTCTTTTCGGCGTTTTACGATATTAATTGCTAAATACAATGCTTCGCGGAAGGAGGTTTCAGAGGCGATATTTTTACCAGCGATATCATAACCCGTACCGTGATCCGGAGACGTTCGTACAACCGAGAGTCCTGCTGTAAAATTCACACCTGTATGGAAGGCTTTTGTTTTAAATGGAATTAAACCCTGATCGTGATACATAGCCAGCACAGCATCAAATTTAGAACTGGCATCTGTTGCAAAAAATGCATCTGCCGAGTACGGACCAAATGCGAAAATACCTTTATGATTTGCCTCTTCAATGGCAGGAATAATAGTTTCCAGTTCTTCTTTGCCAATCAGTCCGTTGTCCCCTGCATGAGGGTTCAGCCCCAAAACTGCAATCTTTGGCTTTTGCAACCAAAAATCGCCTTTAAGGCTATTGTGCATTAATTGTAATTTCGAAATAATAGAATCCTTGTTGATGCTGGCAGCCACTTCCGCCACGGGGATATGGCCGGTTACAACACCAACCTTAAGATCCTCTCCCACCAAAAACATCAAGGAATCTGCAGCATTTGATTTATGCTGAATATATTCGGTATGGCCCGGAAATTTAAATTCGTCGTTTTGGATGTTATGTTTATTGATAGGCGCAGTTACCAACGCTTGCGTATCTCCGGCAATTAAATCAGCTACAGCCTTATCCAAAGACAGATAAGCGTACTTTCCGCCAATTTCATTAACCACACCCGGCTCAATCTTCACATCTTCTTCCCAGCAACTAATTAAATTTGCACGTTTTGGATTCGCTTGGTCAGGATGTGTAATTACATTGAAATTAAAGTCGTGCAGCCCTAAAGACTTTTTGTAAAATGAGGCAACTTTAGTGTTTCCATAAACAATGGGAGTGCAATAATCTAAGACCTTAGCATCCGAAAGTGTCTTTAAAATCACCTCCAGGCCTATACCATTCGTATCACCTATTGAAATCCCTACTTTAATTTTTTCGCTCATGGTTTATTTTAGACGCCGGGATTGCCCGAAGAACTTGTGCAAAATAAAGAAATTGAACGGTTTGCCGCAACCGCATATGGAGTTTAATCTAAACAGGCCGGATTACTCTTTAAGAATGTTCAGAAAAGCAAGAGCCGCTTTCATGGTTATTACAGTCCCGCTATTCATTCCAAATCCTCGTTTCCGCCCCGCAAAGCCTTCGCATACTGCGGGTTTTCCATTCCTATCGGGTTTAAATAGGTTGGTAAACACTTACATTGTTAAGTTTACGTAGTTTTACGTCAAATTAAACCGATGACATCTGTTCGCGCTAAAAAGCATCTTGGTCAGCATTTCTTAACCGACAAAAATATTGCATTAAAAATCGTCGAAAGTCTTAGGCCCGAGGGCAAATACGCGCAAGTGCTTGAGGTTGGGCCAGGAATGGGAATTCTTTCCGACTTTTTATTACAGAAGAATGAGTACGAAACCTCGCTTATCGATCTGGATTCAGAGTCGGTTCAATTTTTAAAAAGAAAGTATCCGCGGCTTGGCGAGAGACTACTTAATGGTGACTTTTTAGAGCTGGATTTTAAGAAAATTTTTAATGGGCAGCTTGGAATTATAGGCAACTTCCCTTACAATATATCGTCGCAAATTATTTTTAAAATTTTAGACAACAGAGACATGGTTCCAGAAATGGTGGGCATGTTTCAAAAAGAAGTAGCCGAACGCTGTGCAGCGAAAGCGGGGAATAAAGTGTACGGCATTCTAAGCGTACTTACCCAGGCTTACTATAAAGTCGAATATCTTTTTACCGTAAAAGCGGGAGTCTTTAATCCGCCACCAAAAGTACTTTCGGCTGTAATAAGGCTTACGCGAAACGAATCTGAGCATTTAGACTGCGATGAAAAACTCTTTTGGCAGGTTGTTAAGGCTGGCTTCAACCAGCGAAGAAAAACATTGAGAAATGCACTGTCTTCTATAATCAATAAGGAAAAAATGGGCAGTGAACCTATGCTTGACTTAAGAGCCGAGCGATTAAGTGTTGAGGATTTTGTAAAGTTGACAAATCAGATCAGTTCTTCTTTTTAGAGTGAATTGTTCCCCATTTATATCCAATTAAGAATCCAACTCTTGCATCTGGAAACCAGGAAGTTGGCTTTTGACGATGCCCGCTTTCTATCTGACTTGTAAACTTTCCTAAACCTAATCCAGCAAAAGCTTCCATATTTACTTTCTTTGTATCAATTGCTTTGAAGCCTCCTACCAAACCAGACGAAAGCCCTTGTCCATCTAGGTCTCGACCAGGTATTGTAAAAAGTCCTGTCTGGTTCGGCGATCCCTCCCGCACTACACGCTTCTCGATATATCTAATGTAAGGCCCCACATATACGTAGTCCCAAAATGTATACCTCACTTCGGCAATTACCGTTTTGAAATCATATTCAAACGCACTGATCGAACCTGTCGAAGCATATATCTGATACCCGATTCTAGGACTAGTATTGTAAGTAAACGCCACGGATGGACCTAAAGCCGCTAGATTCAAAAGATTTGAACTAAGCGCAAACTTTTTATCCTGCGCATAAACCGATAATGATATGATAACAAAAAATATCTGGCAAAACGTTTTCATGACTTCTTTAAAATCAGCATTACAGTAATCGCAATTACAATAAAGCTAATATATTATGCAAGAATTCGTAAAACCAAATCACTCTTCACTTAACTATCAATAGATTATAAACCAATTGTTAGCCTAACAATCACATGAAACCTTACTGCCAACTGACGGATTCGTCCCTTCGGTAGCATATCCATCAAATTTCCACCATTCAATGCCTCCTATAAGTTCCCTTACCTTAAAGCCTAGCCTGGTCATATTTAATGCTCCCTTAGTTGAGGCGTTGCAACCTATGCCATCGCAATAAATCACGTATAAAATATTTTTATCCAATTCCCTTGTGCTATCTCCTGTCATTTCGCGGTGAGGCAGATTAATAGCTCCCGGAATATGCTCTGCAATAAAACCGTTTGGCTTTCGTGCATCGAGCGGCGAGACCTTTTCGCCTGCATTCAAGGCATCGAACAAGTCGGAGGGATCCATTTCAAAATCCAGCTTATTTTCGTAATGTTTAATTTGTGCTTCCATATTGATTTTAATTGAGAAGCTAAGCTACAATCGCATCCTGATCAGAAAAAATGAAAAGAATTCATCATTCCCATTCAGTAATTTCATGCAAATAAGGATTGCAATTTTATACATTTAAAACATGCTTGAAATACGACACCTTAGGCTTATAAAAGCTATTGTGGAGGAAGGAAGCCTGACAAAGGCTATACACAAACTACATTTAACGCAATCCGCTTTGAGCCATCAGTTGAAAGAGGCCGAGCATCAGGTGGGCACGAAGATATTTAATCGAGACGGGAAAAAGCTGGTATTAACCACTGTTGGTGAAAAGCTTTTTGTTACAGCGAAAGAGGTTCTGGAAAAGCTTAAAGCCACCCAACAAGAGATTAGACAACTAATCTCTGGAGAGATCGGCGAAATCAGAATCAGCACAGAATGCTATTCGAGTTACCATTGGCTTCCGGCGGTATTAAAGCAGTTTAGACTTATATATCCTAATATTGATGTAAAGCTGGTTGTAGAAGCAACTCATTATCCTCTTCAAAAACTCTTAGCTGATGTAATAGATCTCGCGATTATAAGCGATCAGATCAATGACGATCGGATTGCCTATTTGGAGTTGTTTCAGGACGAAATGATGATGCTTGTATCAGAGAATCATCTTTGGGCTGAGAAAAAATATGTGATTGCCGAAGACTTTGCAGATGAACATTTATTGATTCACTCCCTGCCACTCGAAACAGTAACTGTTCACCAATTTCTATTGGCTCCCGCAAACGTTACTCCAAGAAAAATCACACCTTTACCACTTACCGAAGCGTCAGTTGAAATGGTTAGAGCCAACATTGGTGTAATGTCGATGGCTAAATGGGCCTTGCAGCCATATTTGGCAAGCAATGAACTTAGGGCTGTTAAAATTGGGAGATCAGGACTTAAGAGGAAACATTATATCGCTACGATTGAAGCCAAAAATCATCCGGCATATTTCAATCAATTTATCGAATTCTTGAAAACAGAAATAAACGCTCAATGGAATATAACATAAGGCCGTGCAAAGAGTCAGATATTACGCAGCTGGTGGCGCTTTGTCGTAATCATGCCACCTACGAAGATGCCTCGTATCATGCTACGGGAAAAGAGGAACTTCTTTCAGCAGCCTTATTCGCTGATAGGCCCATGCTCTTCTGCCAGGTGGTTGAAAGCGGAGAAAAACTGGTGGGCTATTTTACTTTTACACTGGATTTTTCTACCTGGGATGCAGGCACTTTTTTGCATTTGGATTGCCTTTATCTGGAACCCGAAGTAAGGGGACATGGAATTGGAGAAACAATTATGCTAATGTTGCGAGATATTGCAAGGGAAAAGAACTGCGTTAATATTCAATGGCAAACACCTGTTTTTAATAAACGAGCCATTAAATTTTATAATCGAATTGGTGCAACAGGTAAGGATAAAGTACGGTTTACTCTTATACCTTAACGGATAGTAAAGGCTCCTATCTCCTAAGTATTTGTAGTTTTACAATTCCGAAACATGCAGCCTTCGAACAATAAGTATAATATCAAAATGCCAAAAAAGATCCTAATTGCCGATAAGCTTCACCCAATCTTTAAGGAAGAAGCAGCAAGACTTGGCTATCTGGTTGATGATCTACCCGGCTTGTCGAGAGGGGAAACCCTGCAAGTTATTCATGAATACTGCGGCATTGCCATCCGTACCAAATTCAACATCGACAGGGAGATATTAGATGCCGGTAAAAACCTAAAGTTCGTTGCGCGCGCAGGAGCAGGCATGGATAATATAGACGTTGATTACGCTACTCAAAAAGGAATTGAATGTTTGAATGCTCCAGAAGGTAATCGTGCAGCTGTTGCTGAACATTGTATAGGCATGTTGCTTTCGCTAATGAATAATCTAAGAAAGGCTGATAATGAAATCCGCAACGGAATTTGGGACCGTGAAGACAATCGTGGTTATGAGTTGAAAGGGAAAACCGTAGGCATAATTGGTTATGGATATATGGGCAAAAGCTTTGCAAAAAGACTTAAAAGCTTTGAAGTCAATGTTATGGCTTATGATAAATATAAATCAGGCTTTAGCGATGAGTTTGCGCAGGAAGTTAGCATGGAGCAAATAGTAAAGCATGCTGATATATTAAGCCTGCATATTCCCCTGAAAAGGGAAACACAGCAATTAGTAAATGACGAATACTTTTTTCATTTTAAAAAGCCGATTTTCTTTTTGAATACTGCAAGAGGTGAAATTGTAAATACCCAGTCGGTTTTAAACGCAGTTAAAAACGGCAAAATTTTAGGAGCCGGACTTGACGTGCTCGAACTTGAAAAGTTCCCTGCTTTGTCATCTCAGGCTTGGTTTAATGAATTGATAAATGAAGGACGTGTTTTACTTAGTCCGCACGTAGCGGGCTGGACAATGGAATCTTACCGGAAAATCTCCGAAGTGCTGGTTGAGAAACTAAAATCACTTCCGATATAACCCGATCAATTCAACAAAAAATTGGGATTATATTTCATAAAGTCATCGTATGCTTTGCTTAATTCCTTTACCGAATTAATTTCCAGGTCAACGCCCCAGGGTGTCCATGAAATAAACTTTAATTTCTTTTCAGCATTCGCTTCTGCCTTTTTCAAAGGCCTAATCTCTTCATAAATTCCAAAATTACCTAAGGTATAATATTTGATTCTCCGGGTGCGATGCTCGAGCAGATGCGACTTTGTGAGTTTGAACCCCATTCTCTTAATCCAGTTTTTTATTGAGAGCGCTTTATTAGGTGTCATGACGTGGCATGTTTTAAAGTGTTTACGTTTGTTTAACATCCTCATTTACATTAGGTTCTATTTAAAATATTTTAATTTTATTCCCATTTTGTTGATAACTAATGTTAACAAAGTCGCGCTGTATCCTGAATTGGAAGATGGAAACCGAAAACCTTTTCATCTTTAAAAAGCTTTATGGGTATGGGCAAAACAATCATCATATCCAATCGCCTCCCCATAAAAATAAGTGAGAATAATGGCGATTTCGAGCTAAAGCAAAGTGAAGGCGGCCTGGCAACAGGCCTTGGTTCTATATATAAAGACGGTGATAATGTTTGGATAGGCTGGCCCGGAACAGACGGACTTTCACCAGAGCAGGAAGAAATAGTTAGGTCAAAGCTTGCAAAAAAAAACCTGCTGCCGGTATTTTTAAGTCATGAAGAAGTTAGCCTTTTTTATGAAGGCTTTTCCAATGAAGTACTTTGGCCAGTTTTTCATTACCATCCAACCTATGCCATTTACGACCAAGCTTACTGGAATAGCTATCAGGCTGTAAATGCAAAATTCAGAGACATTATTTTGAAGGTTGCCGAGCCAGACGACATCATTTGGGTGCATGATTATCAGTTACTCTTACTCCCGGCATTAATACGTGCCGAACAACCTGATATTACTATTGGGTTCTTCCAGCATATCCCCTTCCCTACTTCAGAACTGTTTAGATTGATTCCGTGGAGAACAGAATTAATTGAGGGAATGCTTGGTGCAGACTTAATTGGCTTTCATACGTTCGATGATGTACGCCATTTTCTAAGTTCGGCAACTAGAATCTTGCCCGTTCATTCCTTATCAAACGTGATTAATTATAAAGGCCGGCCGATTGTTGTCGAATCATTCCCGATGGGTATTGATAACAAAAAGTTTGAAGAAATGCCGTCTGAAAAAGGTGTAATCGATCAGGCTGCAGAGTTAAAACAAAGCTTTAACGGCAATACCATTGTACTGTCGATAGACCGGCTCGACTATAGCAAAGGCATCTTACAGCGGTTGCAGGCATTTGATCTTCTACTACAGCTAAATCCAGAATTCTTTGAAAAGATTATCCTTTATATGATTGTAGTTCCATCCCGCGATACCGTACCACACTATAAGGATTTACGTGATGAGATAGACAAGCTTGTGGGCAACATAAATTCCCGTTATCGTACCTTAAACTGGCTTCCGGTACATTATTATTATCGTTCTGTCGACGAAGAACTTCTCTCTGCACTTTACAGCATGGCCGATATTTGCCTGGTTACACCGATGAGGGATGGCATGAATCTGGTATGCAAAGAATACATCGCCAGTCGAATCAATAACACCGGTGTTTTAATTTTAAGTGAAATGGCCGGTGCTGCAAAGGAATTGGTTGATGCATTGATTGTAAACCCCAATAATATTGGTGAGATCTACAGGGCGATGATTCAGGCAATCAATATGGATGAAGCTGAGCAGAAATGCAGAATGAAACAGCTTCGGGAGATGGTGTCTAAGTTTAACGTCAATCATTGGGTTAAAATCTATATGGAAAAATTACAGGAAGTGAAAAAGCTACAAGCATCACTTCAAGCAAAATTGCTTGTTGGTGCAAGCAGAAAGGCTTTGGAAAAAAATTATCGTAACGCTGCTAAAAGAATCATCTTTCTTGATTATGATGGAACACTGGTAGGTTTTCAGCCTAATGTGAATATGGCTTCGCCTGATGACGAACTCTATAATTTACTGCATCGATTATGTGCAGATCCGGCAAATCACGTAGTGATTATCAGTGGCAGGCGACACAAGAACCTGGAAGAATGGTTTGGGCATTTGCCGCTTGACATTATTGCAGAACATGGCGTATGGAGCAAGCTGCAACAAGAAGACTGGACACTGCTGCCTGGCTTAGACAATTCCTGGAAACAGGAAATATTACCTATCCTGGAAACTTATGTCGACCGCACCCCCGGTTCCTTTATCGAAGAGAAAAGCTTTTCGCTGGTATTTCACTATCGTAAAGTCGAAGAAGGTTTAGGAGATTTACGAGCCAATGAAGTAATGAACGATCTGCGTGTTATGACAGCCGACAAAGGCCTGCAAATTCTTCCGGGAAGTAAAGTTGTAGAAGTAAAAAACATCGAGGTAAACAAAGGAAAAGCTGCTTCTAAATGGATTGAGGACAAAAACTATGATTTTGTTCTGGCCATTGGTGATGATCATACTGACGAAGATATATTCAAAGCGCTGCCTCAAAGCGCCTATACAATTAAGGTCTGCGGCCATATATCAGCAGCGAGATTTTACTTAGAAGACCATAAAGAAGTAAGGCGATTTCTTAAAACACTTAGCCTTACTTCTTCAGAAGCCAGTTAAAGGAAGACTGGCCTGTCCAATTTTATAGCGATTCGGTAAGCTGCATTCATCAATCCCACATGGCTGTAAGCCTGTGGGAAATTACCCCACTGACTTCCTGTATTTTCATCAACATCTTCGCTAAAAAGCTTCAAATGATTACAGTATTGAATAATGTGTTCGAATTCACGAATGGCATCATCTAAACGACCAACACAAGCCAGCGCTTCAACATACCAGAAGGCGCAAATCAAAAATGTAGTTTTCGGTTTCCCGAAATCATCTTCATGCAGATAACGGTAGAACAACCCTTTTGGCGTTTTCAATTCAGCTTCTAAAGCTTTTAGATGATCCTTTGCCCGATCTGAAGCCGGATCAAGGTAATTCATCATAATTAACTGCAACGTACTTGCATCAAGATGAGTACCGCCGGCAGCGTTTGTATAAACCTTACGCACCGGATCGTAACAGCTTTCGATATGAGCAGCAGCTTTTGCCTGCAGCATGAGCGCCTTTTCTTCAAGTTCTTTATTGTCGATTGTACGAGCCATTTTCGCCGCCGCAGCACATCCAGCCCACTGGAAAAGATTGCTATAGCAATGTACGTTAGCAATATTTCTAAATTCCCAAATTCCGGCATCCTTCTCATCAATGGTTCTTTCAATCTTTGTAAGCACCGTTTCAATCCAGCGAATCGAATCCTTCCGTTCCCGAAAAACAAAACGATGATCGATGTACAACGGCATGATCGAAATCATAACCTGTCCGTAAATATCGTTCTGAATATGCTCCGAGGCTTGATTTCCAACTCGCACCGGCTTGTTCCCAAGATATCCATCCAGATGCTCCATCACCTTTTCTTCAAGCTCACTCTTCCCATCGATGGCGTACAGCGGCTGATAGCGATAACTTTCAGAGACCGAAATGCCGGCAACATAGTTAAAGTACCGCTCCATTTCTTCGAAATGACCGATGTGGTTTAGTGCTGAGATAACATAATAAGTGTCTCGCAGCCAGCAAAAGCGGTAATCCCAATTTCTGCCGCTTCCATCGTATTCAGGTAAACTGGTTGTACTGGCTGCAATGATTGCCCCAGTATCTTCATATTGATGGATCTTTAAAGCCAGCGCAGATCGGATAACATATTCCTGGTAAAAGCCTGCCATATTAGAATGCTTAATCCAAGTGCGCCAATAGGCAACGGTTTCTCTGATAAAGGTTTCTGCAGTACTTGCCAATGGTGCTTCCAGAGGCTGTCCGTACGTGAGCACCAGATACTTCACCTCGTTTAATACAAAATAGGTATCCTCAGATAAATAGCTTATAGGAATATTAGTCGTCAGTCGGATATCATCATCCCCTCCCTCATATTCGATGTGATTACTTCCTCGGTGGGGTTTCAATTTCTTGGCCCCATAATCGGTTACGGGTTCGCATCTTACCTTAATTCTGGGGTTACCTTCAATCGGTTCGATCTTTCTGATAAGCATTAGAGGCTTAAAGAAACGATCGTATTTCTGAAATCGCGGCGCTACATCAACTACCCTGTATTTACCATTTTCACAAGAGATCTCAGTACATAAAATATTGGTATTTTCGAGATAGAACTGATTTGAAGTATAGCTGGTAGCCGGCAGAATCGAAAATTCGCCACCCTTATTTACGTCTAATAAAGATCCAAAAACAAAGGTGCTATCAAAGCGGGGCCAGCAAAGCCAGGAAATATTAGTGTTTTTATGAACATGTGCCAGGAACGCACAATTACCGATAATACCGGTTTCGTATAAATGTTTTTCCATTGCATATATTACAGAGAAAGGCCCAAGAAGTTTTGTGGGAACAGTATCTGGTGCCTATTCTAATTAGTCTTTCTGGTAAGTTTATAGATAGCTACCAAATGAGAAAACAACACCAATGGCACAACTACAGTGGGCAAAAGATTAAATGGGAAATACAATATCGCAATATTGGGTTGATCAAAAGAAAACTTTTGAAAGGGAGACGGCGCAGCTAACGCAGACGTGATCATAACATTTAACAATAGCACCAGGCATATGATATTCCAGGTGAGCAATAGTTTCGTTTTGGTGGATGATGACCTAAAACTCAGGTATGCAACTAATGGCGCCGTTAAACCCGAAAACAAATCGAAATTAGTTCCTTCATACGTCATTAATACGGAAACAGCGCCATGATGGAAAAGTAACGCCAGAACCACTTCTACCGGAATTCTTATGGTATGGAAGTAGGTTAATGTCTTAAGATTTAAACTATCAATAAACGCTCTGCCGGTTATATTGCTGAAAAGAAATAACATCAAAATAATGGTTGGAGCGATGCCAAAGAGTACAAGCTTAGGAGGCAGGCTTTGTACATCGATATATGTACCGGTCAAAGCCAAAACCGACTGCAGTATAGCCCAAGCAAATAGTAAGTCCAGCACCTGCCGCGACCTGGAAGCGAAATAGAACCATAGAATTGCGGCAATAACCGTCAGCCCAAAAAACATGGAAATATAACCCGGAATGTCGCTAAGCATCACAATAAATTGACAGTCATCACTGAAATTATAGAATGCTAAACTCCGAATTGCTTCAAATGATGATCAAGATGCTTGTAAAACATATTGTTCCATTCATTCTTGTTCAGCACACCGAACGAATGCGACTCTTTGCCATCAAAATGAGATTCACCTAATTGCTCGGTGCGGGTTATGTATTCAACCAAACGGCTCTTTTCCTTTTCAAAATCCCTTGCGTCTGTTATAATGAATTGAGGTGCGGTTTTATTATTCTGCTTATACGCAACTTCATTAGTAACCACTTTTTTTACAAACGTCTTCAGAATAAACTTAAAAAACGCATTAGGCTTTTTGTGTTTTTCGGGCTCAAACACCATCTCGTAAGTCACGTTGCAATGTGCCAGCATTTGTGCAACATTCATTTTCCCCCAAAGAGGTTTTGATTCAAGAGTTAGACGATTGATGCGATCAACAACATCTTGAGCGACAGTCTTTTCGAATATATTATTAACCATAATTATTGTCGTAATAACAATACAAAGGAAAGATTAATTTTGAGAAAGCATCTTGACATATGACAAGATAAATCATTTCTTTACCAACTCTTTTCTTATTCTGCTAAGAGACGTGTCGGTTATCCCCAGGTAGGTTGCAATATTTTTCAAAGGCGCATATTTGAATACTTCAGGATGCTCTTTTAATAGTTGAAGATACCTTACATCAGCAGTTTCGGTGATCATCGATAAAGTTTTTTGTTTTAAAAAATAATATCCATTAACCAACCGTTTTCTGCCAGCCTCTCTAAAACCTTCCATCTGGTGAAACAACATCTGAAACTCTTCAAAGCTGATTTTCCAGCAAGTACAATCCGTTAATGCCTGTATATTTTCTTTGGTAGGTATCCGTAAAAAAAACGATGCTACTTCAAGCACTAATTGGCTGCTTGAGTAAAAAGCAGTGGTAATGTCGCTGCCATTCGTATCTCTTACAAACGATCGCATAAAACCACTTTCAATAAAATAATATTCATTGGCTATGCGGCCTTCCTCTAAAACATAGTCTTTCTTCTTAAAAGAAACCTGCTCAAAGCTATTAACTACCGTTTGCAAGTCGTCGGGCGAAAGCCCACTAGTTTTAAATACTTGGTTTAGAAAGAGTCTGTCTGGCACTTTTGTTGTATACCATTACATCGAGGTTGTAAGCACTTGGCTAAAAAATTAAAACCATTTATTATCCTCACGATGTTAAAATCAGGGAAGATTGATTTTTTAGCTTACTAGCTTTACTGGTTGTGGCATAATTATCTCATTAACAGATTCCGGTTTAACAGCAATATAAAGCCCTTCGTTATCAATCATAACAAATCCAACATTAGTTAAGTGTTCGAGCAATTCATTTACATCATAAACTGAAGCTGTTGGCTCAAAAATTATTTTTTCTATGCGCATTGCAAGTTCCCTATTGATACTTTTTATAATCTCATATTCGGCACCTTCACAATCAATTTTTAACAGATCGCATTTATCGATATTTAGATTTTCAAAGACCTCACTTATAGCAACTATTTCTATTTCTGTATATTCATCGCTATTGGCTTCGGACTGTATTATGCTGTGACCACCTAAATTATGCTTGTGTGTATAAAGCTTTTCTTTTCTGGACCTTCCACCCACTCCAAATTGAAACGGCTTAATGAAACTCATTTTACTGGCCTGTACATTAATCGAGAGCTGTTCAAAGTTTAACTCATTTGGCTCAAAACAAAATATTTGAGATTCAGGATATAATTGTTTCATTCTTATCGCGAACAAACCTGTATTAGCTCCAATATCCACGATCACCGGATCTAAACCAGATAATACAGGATTATCATAGCACTTATCTATAAAAATTTCTTTATATATGTAAAGAGTCATAAACTTCCTGACGAAAAAGCTGCCACCTTGTTTAAGTTCTAATAAAAGTGGCTTTCGCCATAAATCAGGAATAAATTTAAGAAATAATGCTATCCAAAATCTCGAGGGATGTCTCAGCGCATCCGCATGATTTTTATAATTTTTTATAGAAAATAGTTCCTTTAAAGTCCAATCTAAGCGCCAAGATTTCATACGTTATGTTTTATGATTTAATAATATACTTGGTAGAGGGTACTAACAAGTAGTCGTCTCATTACGTAAAAGAAATTTGTTCGTTACACTTGATTACCTTTTTCAACAAATAGAGGTTAAAAAGATAGATTTCGAGGCCAAGTGAATTTCCATTTTGAATTCACACCTAGAGACACCTCAGAACACATAATCTGAACCGAATGGCTTTAATTTAGCGCTTTTATACAGAAATGATTCTTCACTGGCTATTCAGAAAGCAAAAATCGCTTTTTGAAAATACGTCAATGGTCTTAATATAGGGAGCATCGGGGCATTCTCAAATATCTCATTCAAATCCAACACAAACTCAGGCAAATTGAGTAGATCTATTCCCTTAAATATTCATTGAGAAAACAGAAAAGGTCGGTGCAACATTGAATATTTCTAGCGATGTGATTAAGAAATCAACTTTAGAACCGTGGATAATCGGTCCCGATATCGGTTACAAGCACTCATCCCTCAAGCATGCCGACGCTTCACTACTATGGGGTTTTGGTCTGTCAGTATATGGGTTAACCCTTGTGGATTAAAAACGCAGAAAGCGATTAAAACACTTCTCGCGTTGTTTTGCTCGTTTCAAACTCTCCAAAGTTTTAAACTTTGGAGAGTTTTAAGCACATTGAAACTTAGTGTATTTCCTCCTTTACCTCGCCACATTTCAACATTTCCTCACCGTAATACGGATTGTTAATCTCAGATTCGCTGGCAAGCCAATAAGCGCCTTCACCATCTTTCGCCATAGGACAATATTGTTTGTAAACTTTCCCTGAAGCCATTCCGGCAGTTTTAATTGCAGTTTCCACTTCAGCAGTTAGCTCATCAAAGCTGGCGCGCTGAACCTTAATATCCGAAGATGCAGCAACTGCCGAAGCAAATCCGGCAGCCTTTTTGTTTCCGGCATCTGTCAGCGCCGTATTTAAAGCGGTGGCTCCGGCCTGCGCTTCCTTCACATCCGATTTCACAAGCGCCGATTTAAGATGGATGTAATGTTGATAAACCGCTGTTATCTTTTCGTCCTTAAACTTGGGGCTTTCAGTCTGAGCTGACGCCGTGTCGCCTGTTGCAGCTTCATGATCCTTAGTCTCATGGTCGGCTGCCTTCTGATCTTTAGTACCTGATGTACACGCTGTCGTGATAGCAAACATTGAAGCAAGGCCAATGATTGCGAGTTTGTGGATATTCATTTGATGTTTCAATTTTTAGGTTAATAAAATTTATTACAATTGGCGGTCCAAGGTTATTGCGACCCGCCTTTTTTTAATACAGATTCACTATGTAACAAGTAAGCTCCTGAACTTACTACTTCTTCTCCATTGGTTATACCCGAAGTTACCACTATTTGGCTTGCATCTTCAGCGCCTGTTGTTACTTTTCTTTCGCTAAAGCTATTATTAGCTTTAATCCAGACGTGGGCACCGTTCTCATCTCTTATTACCGCTTCAACAGGCAGACGCACCGCCTTTGTTATGGTTCCGGTAGCTAACAAAACCGTTGCCTGCATACCTGCCTGAAACTTGCCCGATGCGTTACCAATAGCGGCGCGGATCGTTAAGCGCTGTGTTGATGGATTTATAGCAGGGCTGATGAAATCAACCCGCGCATTTTGCGCAATATTTTCCGAGCCACTAACTACAACTTTTATTATTGACCCTAATTTTACCACGTCAATCTCTGATGGATACAAATCGGCCTCCACCCATAACCTGCTATAATTTTCGAGACGAACAATACCACTACCCTCGCCGATGTATTGACCTTCAGTCACCATAATTTCGCTCGCAACTCCTGAAGCCGGAGCGTAAATAGTTACTGTTGGTGATAACTGATTTGACTTACCTAAGGAGCTGATCTGAGCGTCAGAATAACCAAAAAGCTTAAGCTTGTTTTTTGCCGCTTCTTTGAGCGATATGTAAATCTTTTCTCCCGGGAAGGCGGCAACCTGTCGTACCTGCAGTAGATAATCTTGCTGTAACACCTGCAGCTGCTCGCTATAAATTTGATATAAAGGCTGCCCTTTTGCTACCTGCTGACCTGTTTCCCTCACATAAAGCCGTTCAATTCTTCCGGGGAACCGACTCGACACTAACTCTGTGCTTTGCGGATTTGTCACCAATCGGCCCGTTAAACTCTTAGATGTATTGAAGTTTCCTTCTCCTACCTTGATGGTTCTAATGTTTGCAAGCTGAATCTGACTTTCGCTTAGCATAAGCGAAGTTTTGGTTCCTGCTTTTTGCATAGGCACCAAGTCCATTTTACAAATTGGGCAAGTACCGGGCTTATCGCTAACAATTTGAGGATGCATAGGGCAAGTGTATTGCTGGCCCTGATGATTGTGATCAGAACCCGAATCACTCAAATCATCCGATGACTTAGATCCACATCCGACCAACAACAGCAACATCGGCAACAGCCAATATTTTCTTCTACTAATGAACAAAGCAAATAAGTCCAATGCGTCCATTTTAATAATTTTTTAAACTATCCACCTTCACAAAACTTTCGCTATCCACCATAAACCAGGCGTTAACTGCAACTTCCGATTCTTTTGATAAGCTATCGCCGATATCCACCCATTCGCCGCGCTGCTCTTTCACCTGTACATACGCAGGAACAAAGGTTCCGTCTTTTTTTACGAAACTTACATACCGGGATCCTAAATGAAGTACTGACGTTCGCGGAAGCCAGGTTCCGAATTTATTGTCGACATCAGCCTTAACAGTTACAAGCTGTCCGATCTTCCATTTTTTATCAGGATTACTAATACGCGCACGCAAGAGCGAAAAGGACGTTCCCTCGTTATAATAAGGTTGAATCAAGCTAATTTTAGAGAACGACGTGTGGTTCGGATTATCAATCGAAGTAACTTGAACAGATGTGCCTTTTCTTAAGATTGACAATTGATCTGATCCGGCAAAAAATTCCGCCCATACCGAATTGGCATGAATCAGGCTAAACACTTTCTGCCCAGCATTTAAATACTGACCTTCTCTCACAAAAAGCGGTGAATTACCTTCAACCTGTGGAACCTGTGAGGGTGAATCCCCCGGTTCTGCAGACATACTATTCATCGCCGCATCACCTCCCTCCTGGCTAATAACTGTACTATTTTGTGAAGTACTAGTACTGCTGCTCCCGGAAGATTTTTGTTCCGCAACGTAACCCGAATACGGGCTGTAAAGACTGAAAGTGTAATCAACCTTGCCCGTTCTTATAACTTGGTTTATCTGATCATTCGATGCGCCGAGCAATCGAAGTTTAGTCTTCGCTGCTTCCAGCAAAGTTTTATCGCCACTCGCTTTCAGGTAAAGTAATTCCTGCTGCGCGTTTGCCAGATCCGGACTGTAGATATCTAATATCTTTTGGCCTTTGCTCACATACTGATAATTATACTTGACATATAAACGCTCAATTCTACCACCCACCCTACTCGAAATGGTGTTCCAATTATTGGTGTCGTAATTAATAACCCCATGTACCTTTAAATTCGCCGTGCGCACACCATCCGTTGGTTTTACCGTTCGAATGCCGGACAGCACCAGTTGATTAGTAGGTTTGATCAAATTTTCAAGACTCGCGTCAACCTTGGTATGGGATGTATTTCTGTTCAACGGCACTAGGTCCATATGGCAAATCGGACAGGTTCCAGGCTTATCCGCCACCACTTGCGGGTGCATGGGGCATGTGAACTGCGCGTTCGCGTGATTATGCTCTCCATCCTTCGATGAAGTATTGCATCCTAGGATCAGTAGCAAGAGCATCAGAAGACCTCCTAAATGCAGCCTATCTTTCAATGCTTTTCTCATATTCTGCAATCATTTTGTAATACCGCTGCATCGCCTCCAGGTAATTCATCTGGCTCATATTAAGCGCTTCCCAGCTATCAATCACCATCGTCAGATCCATTTTATTTTCCTGATAAGAAAGCAGCGAAACATCAAGGCTCTTCTTAAGAACCGGAAGAATCTTTTTCTCATACCTTTCCAACTGTTGCTGCATAGAAGTCAATTCAACTTCCATAGACTTGGCCATAGCAAGCATTTCTGTAAGCATCCCGGATTTTTGTTGGCGCATGGCATCGATCTCAAAGTTCATCGACTTAATTTCCGACTTGTACATTTTCGATGACCATGGTGCAATCGGAATGGATAGCATTCCCATCACCGTAAATTGATTCGGCATCATAGCCGAATAATTTGACATATGATCAAAACGCAACCTGAAATCTGGTTTAGCCTCTTGCTGCATCTGCCGGATATTGGCCCGCATTGAATGTATATTATGCTCCATGTGCAGGATGTCGCTTCTGGTTTCAGCCAGGTAACTGGAATCAAGCTGAGCCAAAGGCGTAAAGCTTACCGCATGATCTGTATCAATCTTCAGTTCGACTGTAGCGGGACGATCCATTAAGGCGTTTAATGCAATTTTATTCGCCTTAATTTGATTTTCAGTCATCAAAAGCATGTTATCTGCCTCAGCTAAACGGCCATCAGCCTTAAATACCTCGTTCAATCTGCCCTGGTTGTAAGGGTAACGGATATCAGCCAGTTTCTTCATGGTTTGCATAATCCGTCGATTTTCATTTTGAAATTTCATCCGCTTTGAAGCGATAATCAAATCAAAATATAGAGATCGGGCACGGCTGCGCAGTTCATTGAACCGCTCGGCCCTACCTAATCTGTACGTATCAGCTAACGTCCCCAGATATTCACGTTTTGCCCTAGTCTTTGCAGGATTAGGGATGTCCTGCTCTGCCGAAATCATAAAAGCACCTTTATCGCTATCCTCAACCATATTCTGACCGGGATATGGAGTCATAAACGTTCCGGCACCAACCATCGGAGCCATCCAGGAACCGGCGCCCTCGACACGTGCTTCCTGGCTTTTCGCCTGACTTTCAAAAGCTTTTAATGATGGGTTGTTGGCATCGATTTCTTTGATAACCTGGTCTAAGGTCATCGCCTCTTGTGCAGTAGAATTAAGTGTCATCAATAACATTAAAATCAGTAACGCTGCAAACCTCCTAATACCGAACAATCTCTTTTGGATCAAAGGCGTCTTCTCATCTCGACCTAAGGAGAGATCTTTTCGGAAACCGCCTAAACGCTTTAGATTTCTCCTACCGTAGAAATGACAAACTAGATGCTTAATATCGGCTACCCAACTAATTCCTAATGAACTTGTATCTAATAAACTAATCTTAGTGTCCATCATGCACCTCCATTTTTCCAAATTTTTTCAATTCGTATTCCTTTGTCATTAAAAAGATTAGCGGGGTAACAATCAAAATGTGGATCGATGAGGTGAGTACACCTCCAATCATGGGCAACACAATAGGCTGCATTACATCGCTTCCTACACCTTGCGACCACAGTACCGGAATTAACCCAAATAATGCCACGCAAACCGTCATAATTTTTGGCCGCAAACGTTTAGCTGCACCGGCAATTACAAATTCCCTTAGTTCTTCCTTACTGATTGTCTCGCTGGAATTTCCTCTTAGAGCAACCAATTGGCGCATGGCATCATTTAGGTAGATAACCATTACTACGCCTGTCTCAACAGCTATCCCGAAAAGCGCAATAAAACCTACTGCTACCGCGACAGAGAGATTTACGCCCCAGAAATAAACAAGGTACGCACCGCCAATTAACGCAAACGGAATAGTTATAAGACTTAAAAATGCTTCTCGTAATGACTTAAAGGCAAGATAAAGCGAAAGGAAAATAATCAACAGAACAACAGGAACGATATACAACAGTGTCTGCTGTCCGCGTATCAGATTTTCGTATTGACCGCTCCATTCAATGTAAGCTCCCTGAGGTAAATTAAGTTGCTTGTTAAGTTTTTTAATAGCTTCCTGAACGGTATTGCCCAAATCCCTGTCCCGGACATTAAACATTACGGCGCCCCGCAAAACGGCATTTTCTGACGTGATCATGGGAGGACCATTCACAAATCTCATCTCAGTAACGGCAGATAAAGGGATAGTGCCCGCATCGGGTGAATTCAAGGGAATACGTTTTAAGCGCTCAGTGCTGTTGCGATACTCCTGCCCCAGGCGGAGATTAATGCTAAAGCGACGACGGCCTTCAACGGTGCTTGCGAAAGGTGCACCCCCGATAGCCGTTTCTACCGTTGCGTTTACATCGTCCACCGTCAGTCCATACCGCTCCAATTGTTCACGCTTAATGTCTATTTCAAGGTATTTACCTCCGGTAACGGGCTCTACGTAGACATCCTTTACACCATTGATATTTTGCAAAAGCGAGTGCACGTTCTTCGATACCTTATCAATCTGTTCTAGATTCTGACCATAAACTTTTACGCCAACATCTGTACGAATACCCGTCGAAAGCATGTTAATCCGGTTGATGATGGGTTGTGTCCAGCCGTTTACTACACCAGGGATTTGAAGCTTGGCGTCCAGTTCATTGATCAGTTCCTTCTTCGTTAATCCTGCGCGCCATTGGCTTTTAGGCTTAAGGGTGATAATTGTTTCGATCATACTTACCGGTGAATTATCTGTAGCAGTGCTTGCTCGTCCTGCTTTTCCTAGTACCTGATCAACTTCGGGCACTGATTTAATAATCTTATCCTGAACCTGCAGAATGCGTTTGATCTCCGCATTGGAAACATCCGGCAAGGTAACCGGCATAAACAAAACGGACTGCTCGTCAAGCGGAGGCATAAACTCCCGTCCCATACTCATCAGCAAAGGGATACTAATGAGAACCGCCAGAATATTTACCCCAATGGTAATTTTTCGCTGTTTCATGCAACGTCTTATCATCGGCTCGTACCAGCTTTCCAACTTTCGATTGATCGGATTTTCGTTCTCAGTCCGAAAGCGTCCCTTCATAAAAAATGAAATGAGTACCGGCGCAAGCGTCACTACCAGTAAAGCATCTATAATCAGAATAAAGGTTTTAGTGTAAGCCAATGGATGAAAAAGCTTCCCTTCTTGTCCGGTTAATAAGAATACAGGGAGAAAGGAGGCAATGATAATCACCGTTGAATAAAATACACCACGCGAAACCTGTTTGGACGATTGTTCAATGATTTGCATGCGCTCCTCTTCAGAAAGCGTTATGTAATCCTTTTTGTCACGTTTAAAGTACTGTAGAAACCCATTAAACATTTGTCCCTCCGTTTTTTTCTGAGGTTAATTCAGCCTGCCTAACGGCAAGGTGGCGGTATGCATTTTCAGCCATAATGATTCCATTATCAACGATCACTCCGATAGCCAGCGCTATGCCGGTAAGCGACATAATATTTGAACTGATATCAAATGCATTCAACAGAATGAAGCTTGCTGCAATTGAAACCGGTATTTGAATTAAGATGCTGATGGCACTACGCCAGTGCAAAAGAAAAAGAAGAACAATAATTGAAACCACAATCATTTCCTCTATGAGTGTCGTTTTTATTGATGAAATAGATTCTTCGATGAGTTCGCCGCGATCATAAACAATGTTGAACTTAACTCCCGCCGGCAATCCTTTACTAACCTCCTTCATTTTAATCTTAAGCCGGTCAATTACTTCGTCCGCATTTTCGCCATAACGAAGAACGGCAATACCACCAACAGCTTCGCCTTGTCCGTTATAATCTAAAATACCAAGACGGCTTTCGCCGGACATTTCAACTGTACCAATATCCCTTATCCTCACCGGAATAGAATTCCGGGTCAGTACCGGCAAATTTTCAATCTCGGCTATTGATTTCAGGTAACCGGTTGTTTTGATAATGTAACCGATATCACTCATCTCAAACTTTCTTCCCCCGGCCTCATTATTGTTGGCGTTTACAGACCGCATGACGTCGGCAGCACTTAATTTGTAATAGGTTAATTTATTAGGATCGACACTGATTTGGTACTGCTTTTGAAAGCCTCCAAAAGATGCAATCTCACTTACGCCCTTTACATTCTGCAAGGCGAACTTTACATACCAATCCTGGATGGCTCGCTGCTCACCTAAATCAACTCCCGGAGCATCGAGCGTATACCATAAAATATGTCCCACGCCTGTACCGTCCGGCCCCATGCTTGGGGTAACTCCTTGGGGCAATGTAGTCCCTAAAGAGTTAAGTCGCTCTAGCACTCTGGAACGTGCCCAATAAACATCTGTATCATCTTCAAAAATGATATAGATGAAGCTCATCCCAAACATAGAATTTGCGCGCACATATTTTACCTTCGGTATGCCCTGTAAATTGGTAACCAGTGGATAGGTGATCTGGTCTTCAATAAGCTGCGGACTTCTGCCCATCCACTCTGTGAAAACAATGACCTGGTTCTCTGACAAATCTGGAATAGCGTCGATTTTATTAGTTTTAATTGAAAAGATGCCAACAATGAATATTGCCACAGACAGCAGTAAAACCAAAAATCTGTTTCGTAACGAAAAAGCAATTAGGTTCTCAATCATGAGAATTAATTAAATAAACATAATAATGAAAAGAGATCTATTTGTTTAAAACTCGTGTTTAAACAAAAGGTTAGAAGAATTCTATATTCTGAATTGCTGAAGCAACAGTAATAATGCTTCTCGGATAAATAAACCTGGGGAAGGCTTTTCTATTTTATCTTTTGCTTCAGTAGTACTGAACCAGTTTTTGAATATGGTATAAAAAAACAAAACGTCGAAATTGTGTTCGTTTTGCTTGATTTCGGTTTTAGTCGTTAGACTTATCTTTTCTGAAGACTGCGCAAAGGAAACTTTTTGATTACTGCAGCAAGACCCTTTATGAACATGCGTCTTAGATTTCGGGGCACAATCACGCGTTTTACTTTCCATCTTACATTCTTTGGCAGAGCCTAAAAGGGAAAGACTTTGGATAGAACCACAGCATTTATGCAAGGAAATATTTATTCCGCTGGCTGACAATGTAATCAGCATGGCAAGTGCAAGCACCAGATATGTACGGAATAATTTCATTGATACTCAAAGATATAAAGAATTAGTTAATATGGTTTTATAAAATCTTAGCATATTTTTATAAAATTTTAGCACTCTAGGTGTTCAACATACTGATTTTTATGCTATACACTGCACTGACCTTAATTGTGAGCAGGAATTTTAGCGGCTTTTAAAAATGGGTTAATTCATTTACTGAAAAGAAAGATATTATCGCAAAAGCGCAATGCGGTCATTTTGGACCGAAAATTGCAAAGATTGCAGAAAGCATCTTACCTATGATTCTTAAAACCTACCAACCGACTCACAGACACAAGTTTAGCGCTGCTCAAAACCGTAAGTTTGATATACTTATCTATCTGATTATAACCATCTTGGTTTTGGCTGCAACCATTTACACATCTTAATTATAGTAAGTCGCTCATGGATGCTAAGTACACGGTCTCAAAGTACATTGAAGAACATAAGAACAACCCAGGTAACTCCTTTCTAGGATATATTAAAAAAACTTTCGAAGAAGGAAAACTCGACCATAATATTATAAGACGTGCAGTTTTAAATCGATTACATGCTAAGGATAAAACTTCTGTTTTCTTCGGCTCGCTACTGTTGCAGCTTGACAACAAAGAAATACATGAGTTGCTGAATGAGAAGTTTTAATTAAACTAAACTCGCAAGATTGGCTCGCGGCTTAATAATTCTGTTCAGGCTGATATTTTAACAAGTATTTAATATCCAACCGATCAATGCTTCCCCTTTTTAGATAAAGAGAAGACTTTTTTGGCGCTGGAAAAAATAATTACAGCCACTAATCCCACCGCTGTGCCTACTAAAAAATCTTTAATGGTGGCTGGTATTGTCGGGAGAAAATGATGGAAGAAGTCTATGTTGTGGACGAAGATCCCTCCGGCAACCAATAGTAAAGCAATGGTACCGACTACAGATAATATTCGGATAATAACAGGCAGTGACTTCACCAATAAGGAGCCTAAACCAAACAAGAAACCCTTATTGTTCGACCGTTTAATAAGCTTCAAACCTGTATCATCCATTCTTACAATTAGCGCAACAATACCATAAACACCAACAGTGGCGAGTAATGCCACAGCGGAAACAGTTGCAATTTGAGTGGTTAAGATTTCGTCTGCAGCACTCCCCAAAGCAATTATTACAATTTCAATAGAAAGTATAAAGTCTGTCGCTATAGCGGATTTTATTTTAACTCTCTCTACAGAAGTTGGATCTTCCACAACCTCTTCGATTACTTCATGTCCCGTTTTCGATCGATGAAAGAAGTATTCGACTATCTTTTCTACGCCTTCATAAGCAAGGTATATCCCTCCTAAAATCAAAACGAATTTCAGAGCTGCAGGAAAAAAAGCGTTCAACAACAAAGCAATCGGAACAATAATAAGCTTGTTAATAAACGATCCTTTTGTAATGGCCCAAAGTACCGGCAACTCTCGCGATGAGAGAAATCCGGTGGCTTTTTCTGCATTCACAGCCAAATCGTCGCCCAAAATGCCGGCGGTTTTACGAGTAGCAATTTTTGTAGCTACCGCAACGTCATCCATCAAAGCGGTTATATCGTCGAGAATTGCAAAAAAACCTGATGCCATATATTTTAGAGATTGAATACCATTAACGATTACCTACGTAAACCGTTTGACCCTCGCTGTAATCTTGCATCAATAATAGGCAAAGCAAGAGATATTTTGATAAAGAAGATACTCTTGGCCGACTGATTATTAATACAAACAGTATCAGTTTACCGATCAGTTCAAGCGAACAAAAAAAGGGCTGATCTTTCGACCAGCCCCTTAATTAGTTGCATTCTGTAAATTTTACTTTCCAGGAATAATATCAATAATTACTGTACGGTTATAAAAGCGTTCTTCAGGAAGACTATTCTCAAACGGTGTACGATCTGAATCTTCGCCAAAGCCAAACGTCTCAAACGTTATATTACTTTTGCCCGCATTTGTTAATGCTGTTTGAATTATCTTTTGTGTTTCGGCAGCTCTGCTGTGAGATAATTTATGGTTATAATCTTCATCACCGATAATATCTGTATGGCCGTGTACTATCACAGTAGAACCAGAAGTAACCAGTGGAGAAACAACATCAGTTAAAAACTTATCATACGATGCTATAGAGTTCGATTTATTGAAGTCAAACAGAATGCTATAACGAAATCCCTTATCTGTTGTCTCATCCTGACGAACCAGCGCCACATTGGTTTCCTTTCTGATAGGTAATCCACTTTTTGACTCGCCCAGCATAACTACTTTGTAGTTGCCGGATTTGTTATTTCCTAGGATTGAAGTACCTGTCATGCTCTCTTGTTCGCGAGTGAAAGGTCCGTAGTGTTTAACAACTCCTCTTTCATCTGTCAGATCCAAGGTCCAGGATTTAAGAACATCTTTTCCGCCCCCAACGTTAAAGATCACATGGCTATCAAGCGGATCAACCTGAGTGGCAAGAATTTTTACCGGCTTCATCATTCCGCCGCCAACTTCCATTAACAATTCAGGCGAGGCGCTGCTAATATCAACTCTGCGGTCTCCTTCGCGAAGAAGAGTAAGTTCTTTTGTTCCTCCTGGCTGTTCTGAAGGGATAAGTGGTTTAGTACGTCCATCGGTACTGATTCTTGAACCATTAATTCCAAAGACTGAAACCATATATTGTTTTATAGCTTCAGCCAAAGCCTTTCCTTCTGCCGGTCCGTTTGCGGATGCTCCGCTTAAGGAAATTACCGCTCCGGGATTAGCCCTCATCCGATCTCCTAAGATGTTTAGAATATTATGATAGACATTTAATTGCCTTGAAGAGCGTCCGGTCATATTTGGTGATTGCGCATCCTGCAAAGACACTTCTTCAAATGCCGATGCCTCGCTCTTAGTCAGCAATATATATCGGCTTGGAATAGCCGTTGAGCCTTCATTAAAGAACACCGAATTACGCAATGGTAAGGTTTCACTTACCAGGCGCTTAACAGGGATAGTTTTTGGCGCACGTACAGCGAATGTAACTTCTGGTGCCGGTATAGCAGTTATAGGAGTTTCCGTTTCTTTCAGTTTTCCGGCTTTGCCGAATTTAAGGGCTACACCTGCTCTTACTGTTGATACCGACCAGCTTTCTATTTTACGCGCATCCTGACCGAAGTATGGATGGTAAGATATAAAAGGCGACAGAGATGCTTTAGTCTTACTATTGGCTGAAGAAATTGGTAAATCAAAGCCCATTCCAATTTGTCCTGAAAAAAGGGTTGTGTTAGTCTCGCTAAAATCCTCATTAGTATCAGGTTGTTTTAGTTGAGTGTACATAAACTCTTTCTGCATTCCAAACGCTACACGAGGGCCGGCAAAGAAATAAAGATTCGTTTTTGGCACGCCTAAACGTATGCTGGGTTCAACCGTGATATAATCAAGGTTGGTTTTTAATGTAGCCGGACAATTACATGGAGCCATTACACTGTCAAATTTACCGCCACGCCCGTCGTAACCAACGTTTAGCATAAAGCCAAGCACACCAGCCGGGCGGTATTCCACTAATAATGAACCATAGGGACGTACGCCGTCTCCTTTGTGGAAAGCTGTTGGAACAATTAAGGAATTGTTTAAGCGCTGTGTGGTACCGCTGTAAAAATTTACGTTTGCGGCTCCTGAAAAACCGAACCACCACGTTGGCTGTGCCGTTTGTGCCTGAATAGTTTGGCTTAGTACGATCATCACCGAACAGATGATGATGTTTAATAATCTTTTATTTGTAGGTAACATAATAATGTCTTTAAATCTGTGTATGAATGCGTTAATGATACCCGCTTTGGCGGGTATCATTGTTTTAGGGTTGGATGACAGTAGTTCCGATTAAAGTAACCGCTGTTTGTGCCAGCAATCTGCCGGTCACTATCGTTCCATTGTTTGTGGAGATTAGGGTCTTGCTCAAGATATTACCGCTAAAGTTAGCGCTTGTTCCAAGCGTTGCCTGACCTGCCACCACCCACATAATATTCTTAGCCTGCGCACCACCACTAAGTACAACTCGGGCGCTGTTACTTACCGTTAGGTCCTGTGCTATCTGGAATACCCAGGTATCGTTTACTCCACCTGTAAGGGTAAGTGTGGTATTCGGATCGATCAGTACACCTGTGCTCCATTTGTATAAGCCGGGGGCCAAGTCTAGTCCTGAAATATTTCCTGCACCTCTTTCAAGAACCGGAGCCGGAGTTACTAAGCCATTGGCCGTGGTATAAGCCGTTTCCATATTGGCTACTGCTACAGTCATGTTTGATGGAGTTGGCGCTGCGTAGTCTGAGGCAAAGATTCTGCCTGTTACTATAGGTGAGCTTGAATACTCTCCGCTGGCATCCATGATCAGGCCAAAGCCAGTAATTGAAGTTGCAGCGGCTGGGCTTACACCGATATCACCATTTATTAAAGTAATACCTGTTGTTGAAATACCTGCCTTTGTGAGGATTGAGAAGTTTGCTGCGCCACCTAGACTAGGTAGTGTCGGACCATTTCCCGGACCTATAACCGGACCACCAAGGGTAAAGTTTGCTGTGATGGTCTTGTTTGAATTTACAACGATGTCAAGCGTAGGATTTGTCCCGGTAGCATCACCACTCCAGCTGGTAAATGAATAACCGCTGTTTGGAATGGCTCTTATTTGCAAATTAGTTCCCGAAGGATACACGCCTGTGCCGGTTGTTGTTCCTCCTGCACTTGGGTTCGCGGTAACAATCACCGTAAAAGTAGGTGTTAGGCTATTGTCTCTGAAATTCGCCACCAATGTTACGTTTCCGGCCATATTAAATTGATAGCTCGGGTTTGTAGAGACGATAATGTTATTTTTTGTCCAGTTTGTAAAGGTATACCCTGCATTGGCTGTTGCGGCTACCGTAACTGCTGAGCCTTGAGCAAAATCACCCGAACCTGCCGATGTTCCACCTGCAACGGGATTAGATAACAAGGTAATTCTTGGTGCGGTTGTAAAGGTCCATACGTAATCCTCCAGCATCGAACTGCGGAAGATGTCCTTTGCACCTTTGGTCACCGTTCCGGTATAAGTTGTAAACGGAAGGAGATCTACTGTAGGATCAAATGTATATGATTTCCCGTCTGTAGCGGGCCCTACCGTTCCTCCGATTGCGGTAGTCCCTTGTTTAAGGGTTACCGTCGTAGTATTGATAGTGGTACCTTTCATATCAGCATTGAAAGTTAAGCCTATCGTTTTGTTAACAGCAACATTTATAGCACCGTCTGCCGGATCAGAGGTAACTTCGGGGCAATTGCCTGTAAGTTCACCTCCGAAATCATCTTTTTTGCAGCCTGCAAGAAAGAAGGCAAGGATCGTAAATAACAGAAATAAGGTCGTGTATACTTTTGAATAGTTCTGGCTTTGGCGCGCAGCATTACTATTCCCTGGAAAGGAAATGTTTGTTGTCATGATTGGTGATTTAAAATTGATTTGAGAGGAGAATGAAGATTACACCCGTCTATTTAGTTACGACAAAGTGTTATTGATTAAAGATTCACATTTTTCGGGCCCAGTTGGCCATTCATGGAAGCTTATTGAGAATGATGCTCCTTAACTTGGATGAAGTAATTTGAGTTTAAAAGATAAAAAATGCACTCTCGTCTCTTAAACTCGTAAAGGGTGTAGATGATCTAAGTTTTTACAACTCAGGCTGAATTGCCATCACGCAATAAAGACAGTGTAATTAGGCATACGGAAAATGAGTGCTAGGGTTACCGCTAAATCAATGTTTATTTATGCGTGAGGTTACCCCTCCGCCCTCTTCTATTTTGATAATACTTTTACCCTGACATACTGAGTGTCTCAGCTTTTCATTAAGGAACCTGAATTTTGAGAGTTGCGTAGTTGTCTGTAAATGCGTTCACAAGCAGGAGCAAATTGGAGCACTCTTAATTTATTAATTCGTTGGCGCTTAACAATTACTTTAGTTATTTCTGTTAAAAAAGCGTCCTCTGCATTTTCCCAAGTGTCTAACTTAGTTGTAGCAAGCTCAAATGGAATACTCACTTTTTCCATTAATTGAAGGAGTCTTTCTGCATCTGTTTCGACGTTAGCAAACCAATTTTAATGTTACACCTCTCGCGTACATCTTAATTAGTGATTCCGAAGCTTTCTTAATATATATTCCTGAACTTGACACCGTACCAAAGTTTCTGACTGATTTCATTGCAGTTGCTAAGCCTTCACTTGTTGAACTCGTGTCAATCACCAAATCATACTTCTTAGTTACTTGGAGGTGAGAATTAAATACATTATCGGTTTAGGCAACGTACCAAACGCATACATTACCTCACATGACGAAATCTCGTGGTTAGATTTGCCTTAAGAGGGTCTAAAATTGTTATTACCCCCACAAAACTCCTAAAAACCAAAAAAGCCTCTCAGACTAATCTGAAAGGCTTTCTTTTGTGGGAGATACTGGGTTCGAACCAGTGACCCTCTGCTTGTAAGGCAGATGAAAATACCCCTCAGAGTTAAGTAAGCTGAGATTTTATGCTTTTTTCAAATCATTTGCAAGCCGTTTGCAAGCAGGATGACATGTTAATAATCTTCAAATGTAATGGAAATATTATAAGGAAGTCGGCTTTTTTGGCTCATAGTGCACATCAAATATTCGCAAGGTAACCCCTACTTACTCAAGAAAGTCTAATAGGGAGTTTAATATATGTATGATCTCGCATTAAGTTCCCTTTAATGAAAAGATTTATTATCATTGAGTAAATCTTCACTTCGCATGAGTTTATATTCTATCCGGCAGTACATAAGTGAAATTGAGAAAATCATTCATTTCGGAGGCACTAAGAAAGAGACAGCCATAAGGAATGCTTTCTACAACTTGCTAAATGAATATGCTAAAGGCAAGGGGTTAATGGTCGTACCGGAGGTTACTATTAAGGCGAAAAACAGCGATAAGAAGGTTACTCCAGATGGTACATTAAAAGATTCACTTCGTCAAGACTGGGGATATTGGGAAAGTAAAGACGATAATGATAATATCGATGAAGAAATTCGTAAAAAATTCCTAGCAGGCTATCCGAAAGAAAACATCTTGTTCGAAAATAGCCAAACGGCAGTATTATTCCAGAATGATATAGAAATTAAAAGAGTTTTAATTCGAGATGAAGAAGGATTACATGATTTAATAACAACCTTTATTAGTTATGAAAGACCTGAAATAAGAAACTTTAGGCAAGCAATTGAACTATTTAAATTAGATATTCCAAAAGTAACAACTACACTACGGTTAATAATTGAAAAAGCGGAAAAAAGCAACCGAGAATATAAGAAATCAAGTAAGAAGTTTTTGAAGCTCTGTCATGATAGTATCAATCCAAATGTTACAACTGATGACATTAGGGAGATGATTATCCAACACATTCTTACAGAAGATGTATTTAATACAATATTTGATGAAAATCAATTTCATCGTGAAAACAACATCGCACTTGAATTAGAAAGAGTAATTCATACTTTCTTTGTTGGCAGCATTAGGAAAACAGCGTTGTCTGGTATTCAGCATTACTATCAAGCTATAAATGCTGCTGCCGCAGGAATTGCCGACCATCATGAAAAGCAAAAATTCTTAAAAGTAATTTACGAGACTTTTTACAAAAGTTATAATCCAAAAGCTGCTGACCGTTTGGGAGTAGTTTACACGCCAAATGAGGTAGTCAAGTTTATGATACACTCCACTGACTATCTATTGTTTAAACATTTTAACAAGTATTTGGAGGATGAAAACGTTGAAATTCTTGACCCCGCAACAGGCACAGGAACTTTTATTTGTGATATAATTGATTACATCAGCAAGGACAAGCTTCTTCACAAATATAAAAATGAATTACATGCTAATGAGGTAGCTATTCTACCATATTACATTAGCAATCTAAATATCGAATTTACTTACACTCAAAAAATGGGGAGTTATAGTGAGTTTGAAAACTTATGTTTTGTTGATACGCTAGATAATTTAGGCTTTGGGTATATTGGTAAGCAAATAGATATGTTCGCTCCCTTTACCGAAGAAAACAGCATAAGGATTAAAAAACAAAATAGCCGTAAAATCGCAGTTATCATCGGAAACCCTCCGTATAATGCAAATCAGCTAAATGAAAATGAAAACAATAAAAACCGGGAATATCCTGAAATAGATAAGAGGATAAAAGAGTCCTTTATAAAATATAGTAAAGCACAAAAAACAAAGGTCTACGACATGTATTCAAGATTTTTTAGATGGGCGATAGACCGTTTACAAAATAATGGAGCGATAGCATTTGTTACAAATAGGAGCTTTATAGATAGCAGAACTTTTGATGGATTTCGATATTGTATCCAAAATGAATTTGATTTTGCCTATATCATTGATACCAAGAGCGATGTCCGTGCTAATCCAAAAATCGCTGGAACAACTCATAATGTGTTTGGAATTCAAACTGGAATTGCCATTATGTTTCTCATTAAGAAACAGGTTAGAGAAAAAAATGCGAAGTGTAGCATTCATTATTATTCTCTGCCTGATGAATGGAGAAAGGAAGAGAAATTACAATGGCTTAATGAAAATAGCTTAGATGACATTCCGTTTATTCACATTCAACCTGATAAAAACAATAACTGGATAAATATTACAGATGATGACTATGAAAGCCTAATACCATTGTTTTCTAAAGACGTTAAATTAGGCAAAAGTAAAAAAGCTATTTTTAACTTCTATTCATTGGGTGTTGCTACCAATAGAGACGAATGGGTTTATGACTATGATAAATCGAACTTAACAAAGAAAGTACAATTCTTTTTCAAGTTTTTTGAAAAAGAAAAAAGAAGATGGGAAGCCTCTAATAAAAAAACTCCGATTAACAACTTTGTTGACAGGACAATCAAATGGACAGAAGAACTTGAATCCCATCTAAAAAAAGGTACTGAGTTCATCTTTGATAAGGAAGAAATAAGGGAAGGTTTTTATAGACCTTTTGTGAAGAAATATCTTTATTTTTCAAAGGGGATAATACATAGACCCTATCAACAGCCTGTTTTCTTTCCTCCAACACTAAATGTTAAGAATCCATCAATATTGACTGCTATAGGAGGTAGAATTGATTACTCCGTTTTTGCAACCGATTGTATTCCAAATTTGGCTGTGTATTCTCTTGATGCTGCTCAAAGCTTATCTCTGTATAGTTTTGATAAGCATGGTAACCAAATAGAAAATATTTCTGATTGGGGGCTGAATCAGTTTATAAAAAATTATAAATCTAAAAAAATCACCAAATGGGATGTATTTTGTTACGTCTATGCTATATTACATAATCCAATTTATAGAAAGAAATATGAGTTTTCATTAAAAAGGGAGTTCCCTCGTATCCCTTTTTATCCCGATTTTTTTCAATGGTCCGATTGGGGTAAAACCTTAATTGAGCTACACATTGACTATGATAAAGTGCCCGCATATCCTTTAACCGAGATAGTTAAAAACATTACATTAACACCTAAAGCCAAATTAAGAGCAGATAAGCTTAACAATAAGATTTTTATCGATGATAATACTTCACTTGACGGAGTTCCTTCTATAGTTTGGAGTTATAAATTAGGGAATAAGAGTGCCTTAGAATGGGTGTTAGACCAATACAAGGAAACGAAACCCAAAGACCCTACAATTGCGGATAAGTTTAATAAATACAATTTCTCTAAATATAAAACAGAGGTAATTGACCTTATTAAAAAGGTCACTCATGTAAGTATTGAAACTATGAAAATCATTGATGATATGATTTTAACCCAAAAGTCTTAATGTGTTGCGCTTGCTTAAGAGAATTTACATCAACCCAAAAATGATGTAGTGTTACATTCGAGTTATCATATCTCTGGTGAATAGACGTGAGCTTACCGATTGAAGTAAAATAAGCTTTCTTCAACTTTTCAGATTCCTTCCAACTAGCCTCTATCACCCATTGATTTACTTTAGTCAACCAGAAATCGAAATCACTTTCTTTAACAAAAGCAATAACACCATTTTCGTCCAAAAGGCTATCATTATTATCTAACCCATGCTTTCCATCTTTGAATCTTTGTATCGCAGCACCTTTACCAAAAACATATTCATGTTCATTCCGTCCAGAATCGTTTTTAAGTGGCACGGGCAAGAGTTTAGCCTCAATTGTAAATATTAGAATGCTTCCCCTATATACGCCTATATCAATAACACTGCTGCCTTTTTGGGCATTCTCCCTCGCAAAATAAAACTTAGATTTACAGCCGTTAGTCATGTAAAGGCAAAACGATAATGAATGTTGGTTTTCATTCTTTTTTTGCTCCAAAACATCAATGAACTCTAGTGACGTGGGGAAATTGGGAAGCTCAAGTTCAATATAAGCAACCAATTCAGTTACAAGCGTATTTGGTTCAAGCTGCCGAAATTCATTTATTCCTTCCATGATACCTTAAAACCCGGCTTTTTTAAGTTCTAAAAAGGTATCATCAGCATCTTTAAGAGCTACTGAATTAAGCCAATAGCGATGTGCCCTTGGCTTTATTAGGAAAATACAATCGTAACCGTTAATATGCTTATATAAGCGAATAACCCTTGTATAAGTAACAGCACTATTCGATATCTTATCTTCTATTAATTGACGTAATTGGTTTGGATAGTCGAATATAACTTCTTTTAGCCCGCCTGCAATTCCAAACCCGAACTGACAGATAGATAATTCTGTAAACTGATAGGTCACTCCTTGCTGCCACGACTTACCATTTCTGGCATAAATAGAATTTAATGTATTACAAAACACCAAACCAAACTCAATCAATTGATTTGTATCGACTTTTTGATGGAGAATTTTACCAGCCCCCTTTAGCCCAATTGATTTACCATAATGAACGCCATACTTCAGAACATCATCTAACACAATTCTCTCCTCCTCAGAAAGAATTAGCGAATCCAAATTTTCGGGATAAGGTAAAGAATCAATATCTTCTTTAATAAATGCCGTTTCTTTATTTATTAAAAGCTTTGGACTTGTTAAGAGCATATAGCCACGGTATAGGGAAGAATGTTCCTCACTATTATATAGACGATTATAGATTTGAAGCAAATCTTCCCTCTCGGATTCAGGAGCGTGAATTCCAATAAAACTTATATTAAAGGGCTGATACGTATCAAAGAATTGCATCGGAATTTTTTTAGTGCCAAGCACTTCCGAGATTATTAAAACTGGAGGCGAATAAAGAACTTTTCCACGGGGTGCTTCGAATTCGTGGGCGACTTCTGTGATGTGAGAAAAACAATGATTTGCTTCATCAAACTTTTTCGAAGTATCTAATGTTTGCTTTTCGTGTAAGTATTCCGCCCGTATTTTCTTTGTGCCACTACCACCTATTTTATATCCACAGCTATAAGTCCACTCAGGGTTTCCTCGCTTTCTTAAGTCGATAAAATCTTGGAGCGTAGGTAATAAGCTCAGCCGGTAAACCAGATTTATTAATCTGCCCCCACCCAGCAAATTTGTCTTCCATATGAATTGTCTTTTATCATCTACAGCCCATTCCCACTTAACTCGATGCCGGTCATAAAGGTCTATTTCAAACCTTAATTTCTTTTCAGTGACATTAATTCTCTTGACAACCACATGCTCAATTGGCTTATTATCAGTCGGTTCACTTTCAGCGATTAGTGCTACAACTGGAGTTCTACCGGTTTTTTTATTATTTTCACCAGCCTGATTCTTCTTGGTAAATAATATCTCTCTTAAATGAGTAAAGTCGAAAATCGTCTCAATTTTATAATCACTAAACAAGATGTTTCTATACCGTTGAGAAGCTTTATTGTAAAGCAAAACGTTGGAAGGTATAATTAAACATACTTTCTTAGCTAAAGTCATTGATGCCTCAAAAAAATGCAAGGCAAAATTATTTTTGGGTAAAGTTTTATGTTTAAAATTTATCGCAGCTAGATACTTTGCCTGTAGGACATCCGATTTCTTTCTTCCTGATTCAATATTAAATGGCGGATTCCCTACAACCAATTCGAATTTTCTAGAAGAGCAAGATGCCCATTCAAAAAAATTAATGGTTTGAATATTATCCTGTAACTTATTGAAATCTAAATTCTCCCAAAAGGCTATCGGTGTTAGCTTATCCAAGAAGCTAATCGTAAGGCTAAATATGGTAATCAATGTTGCCTTTCTACTTATATCAACTCCAAAAATATTGTCCTCTAATATTTCTTGAAACACCCTCGGGTCAAGCTTTTCAGGAAGTACATTTCGGTCATTATAGTAATTCAATACCCAATACTGTAAGAGTCGTTTATATACACTAACTAGGAAAACACCTGAACCGCAACTGGGGTCCAATATTCTGAACATTTTGTCTTTAAATATTTCAGGAGTGCTTAGAGGTAATATCTCATCTATTAAGAAATTAACCAAGAATGGCGGGGTGTAAACCACCCCTTTTTCAACCGCACCTTTTTTCTCTTTTGCATCCTCTTGGAGGAAATGTTCATATATCGAACTAATTAACTCAATGGGTAAATGTCTAAAGCTGTATTGCTGCCAACTAAAATCAAAGTCAAGTTTTAACTGTTTAGACAAAACGTCAAACTCTAACTCCCCTGTTATTTTATTAAGCCTGACCAGCAATAGATTTGCTACAGGCGACAAGTCGGCAGTCTTTAGTTGACTTTTAATTTCATTGTTTCGCTGATCAAACTCTGCATCTGCTTCCCCGTCATTTTTGTCGGTAAAATAATCGAAGATTTTTCCATTTAGTTTTGTTCCAAGCTCTTCTAAAATATCTATAGCTTTACCTAAATGCAAAGCTTCAGCAAAATTACTTACCTCATATTTAGCATAGATTTTAGTCAATGTATGAGAGCCATCACCGTCTTTTATCTCCTCTAGAAACTTTATTAAAATAGAAATTATAAGAAGTTTATCAATTGTCTCGCTAGTTAATTGCAAGAGCTTTTTAGTTGCTAATTCCTTTCTCGTTTGTTTTAAAAATGTCAGAAGCTGGTGGTAAGGCATATTTTCCTCTTCCAACTTGTTTCTAAAGAAACACTCATCGTTTGACTTATCGTAAAAATCTCCCTGCTCCCAGAAAGTACCATTTGAGAATAAGTGAGCAGAAAAACGATGGTCATTAAACATCTCTATAGCTGTAGTGCTAACTAAGATTAAGTCTTCAATAGATAATCCAACAGCTTCATTTACCACGGCAGGTTTCCTTGCATTTATAACGTCAATTCTATTAGAGGATAAGATGATATAAACTTCGGTTTTGCCGGCACTCCAAAGAGCAGCATGTAGCTCTAAATGCTCTTGAGTGTTAAAAAATGAGTTGTTTTTTTTAAAAATGTATACGGCTGGTTCTGAGTGATAAGGTATTGCTTCCCCCTGTTTGAAAAAACGTCTAAATAGAATTGCATCTACAAGCAATTTCTGCGCTTCATTTATATTGAGAAGTTCTGAATTATTTTTTGCTTCGCTAATGTTTTCACAGTAAACAAGCCCATTCTCCTCAGAGTAATCAAACACTTTTGATAGCATGCTCGTTAGTAAGAATAAGTATCTCTCAAGTATTTGTTAGGAAAACAAGTCATAATGTCGAGCAAACTTATCGACTATCGCTAAACTACCGAAATGCCCCTTATTTACAAGAAATAATTTGCATTTTCTTTTGACTTGCACTTTAAATAACTTAAATCACGTAATAAAGTAATCTTTCCATTGCTGATAATCGATAGCATTGAAAGGAAGCTTTTAGTATTTGCCGGCTTAGAATACATTTTGAGATGACGGCAATTGCAGGAAGAAAGTTTGTTGCCTTTATTTGACTTCCCCCTTTAACAACTTTCAAATTGTATGTTAAATTTTTGGCTGTCTAGTTTAGTAAAATAGTTCAAAATTATCTGCGTTTACAAAGTTGGAGGTTCGGTTATCGTCTGTTGAGACAGTAATTTGCAATCCAGAATTATCAACAAAAAATTCAGACATTATTGATATAGTTCCTATCTGACGATAAGTTTTTGGACCTATTGGAATTCGTTGAACATTTATCGTGAAAGTAGAATCTTCGATAGTTGCCTTGTGCTCTACCTCGTTGTAGTATGCTAATTCAAAAAGATCTCCATCCATTTTGGGATTTGGAATAATATATTGAGAAGATTTTTTATTACCTACTATAAAAACATCAAGATAACTACATACTTTATTTCCATCATTTAATGCAATAATATCAAATTGGAATTTATAACCGGGGCGAGCTTTAAATTGTTCGAAATATTTTTCTCCATGAGCAAATCTAAAGAGTACTTTCACATTAGTAACCGTGGTTCGATTAATTACATCTTTTATCTCCCAATCATCCATCATTACCGATTGAAAATTTAACCTACGATAGTACCGCTTATCACTACTCTGATGGGCGGTTGTACCTTTAGGGATTTCAACGGCATAAACGACTTTATTATCCTTCTCGTCACCTATCGTTATTGGAGTAATCTTTATGCCATGTATTTTAGGGCTAATTCTGCTGTTGATAATATTTTCAAGCGTTTCTTTAGAAAATACATTTCTATCAACTGCATCAATTTTTTCAGGCAAGTGGCTTTTTTGCGGGTCTTGAAACTCTAATACACCATAGAGTATAGTTCCACCATCAGAGTTAGCAAATGCAGAAACGTCTTTAGCTATTTCCGCCTTTTTACCATCAGTACTTGCTAATGAACCAGCGCCTTTATAATCAAGGTGTAAATCCTCTTCAACTTTATCAGTAATATTTCTTTGTATCCTTTCTAAATCCCACATAGTTTTTTCTTTACAAAAGTATCATTCGTAGTCTTTATAATCATAAATTACTTTACTAGGCTACGTTAATCGAATCACCACAAGTATTCTATTTAGGTAAGGTTTGAACCACGTACATCACAAGAATATAGTTTGTAAGTATCAGGCACTGGTACTCGGGTAAAAATATATTCTTTCCATCAGGTGAAATTTAAACGTTTTTAAGATTAGACGCTGATAGTTCGTAATATTTGCCTTTGCTCATTGTACCATCTTTAATAGCTTTAAAGGTTGACCAACTATTGCCGTCAATAGCCACTAAGGTGTGAGAACGTAATTGTTAAAATTAATTCTATTTGTAGAGGTCATGCAAAAGAGAATTATTTCATAGATAGGTGCAGGCTCGTGTCAAATATTGCCCGCTTTTTTATTGTGAAAGTTTAAAGGTTATTTAATATTTTTGAATATCAACCTAATTTCTATGCTACCTGAAAAAGAATGTCTTAAACTTAAGCGTCTTGAAGTTATTGCTACCGAAACAAGAATAGCCTATGAAAAAAAACGGAACTTTAATTACTAGTAAATATTGTTAGCAGCCTGAAGTGGTATCTGATTTTTAGTGGTTAAGAAAGCACGAACAGATGCTTATAATAATTAAAAGTCGAAGTTGGTAGACCTTTACTTACTGTAAGCGAATTTTTTTACTTAAAGGGTTTTCCAATCCTTCGACTATCGACCTAAAAAAAAATCAGCTTAGGTGATCACTACATTGTGCAATCCGTAGTATTACTGGTTTTGTGAAGTCTTCACCAAAAACTGTAAACCAACTATTTCAGATTCTTACAGTACAGCCGTGCTTCCGGTAAATGAACCTTTCATGAATCTAATCCTCGTGTTAATATGATAGTTAGCATATATAGCATGAGAATCAAATAGCTGATAAGATTGAGAATATATAATAACTAGAATTACAATTATATGCTTGATTTATTTGATAAAGTTTTAAACAACATGGGTCCACTTGGTCAGCACCAAAGTATGGCGCACGGATATCATACTTTCCCGAAACTTGAAGGAGAGATTGATGCCAACATGAAGTTTGAAGGCGAAACTCATTTAGTCTGGAGTTTGAACAACTACCTCGGTTTAGCAAACCACCCTGAAATTCGTCAAACAGATTCAAAAGCTGCTGATGATTACGGCATGGCTTATCCAATGGGGGCAAGAATGATGTCAGGCAATTCGAGTCACCATGAAAATCTAGAAAAGGATTTAGCAGAGTTTGTAGGTAAGCAAAAAGCAATTCTATTGAACTATGGTTATCAAGGGATGATATCAATGATTGATGCATTAGTGAATCGTCATGATGTAATCGTTTATGATGTAGAGTGCCATGCTTGTATTATTGATGGAGTTCGCTTACATACGGGTAAACGCTTTGTTTATCAACATAATGATATGATTAGTCTTGAAAAGCAACTAATGCGAGCCACTAAATTGGCTAATACTATGGGGGCGATATTAGTAATTACGGAAGGGATATTTGGAATGTCGGGTGAGCAAGGAAAATTGAAAGAAATTATTAAGTTAAAAGAAAGATTCAAATTTCGTTTGCTAGTTGATGATGCACATGGTTTTGGCACAATGGGTAAAACTGGTTCTGGTACACCGGAAGCTCAAGAATGCATTGATGGTGTTGATATTCACTTTGGAACATTTACTAAGTCGATGGCTGGATTCGGTGCATTTATCGCTTCAACTGAGAAAATCATCAATTACTTACTTTACAATATGCGTTCTCAAATTTTTGCGAAATCCTTATCCATGCCAATGGTCTTAGGTTTAAGAAAACGTTTAGAGTTATTAAAAAGCAAGCCAGAATTGCGTAAAAAGCTTTGGGTAATAGCAACCATCTTACAAGATGGTTTAAGAAATAGAGGTTTTGATCTTGGAATAACTAACACAATGGTCACTCCCGTTTTTTTGAAAGGTGACTTCGATGAAGCTACTGCGATTGTAAGGGATTTAAGAGAAAATTATAAAATATTCTGCACGTTAGTAATCTTTCCTGTTATTCCGAAAGGCTTATTTATGTTACGTTTAATACCAACTGCCATACATACAATTGATGATGTAAACCGAACATTAACTGCATTTACAGAAATTTCAGATAAATTACAAATAGGTTATTACAAATAAAAAATCTAACATTAATGAATTTTTAAACAAGGAAAAAAATTCAATAAATGTAAATCTTATTCAATCTACTATGAGATTATTTATCTTACCCGATTGGTTTTTAAACCTTTTTCCCTACCAAAACCCTAAGGATGTAGCATCCTCTTTTCTTTTGGCATTTTGCAATCGTGAGATTGAAAATTTAAAAAGTCTTACCACGAAAAATGGTATGAAGAATATAAAGAATAGTGAAATCCAGGTAGGTGACTTGGAAGGCTTTGGCACTCCTGTTTTTTGTAGTTCAAATGAGAATACAGCTCACGTATTTTATGAATGTATTGATCATCAGGAAAGAGATGTGAAAATTAAAGTTTCTTTGGAAAGAGTATTAATGGGTTTCTTTGGCGGGAAAAAAGACAAATGGCTTGTTTCTTCTGTTGCCTATTACAATAGTTTAGAGGATTATAATAAGACATACCAACTAAATTAGAGCCATCATCCACTACGTCTTCTTTCAATTCATATAAAAAATAGCACGGGCAACTTAAAGGTACAGCGATTTCTGTCGGTACGTGCCAACTGCTGTACTTTAAATCTCAGCTTTATTTTGGCGCAATAAAAAAGAATTTATACCAAGTGTTTCAAAAACCAAACCGTTTTAATTAAATCTTATATAGACATTTTGAAACACTGTTTTTTTGTAGTATATTTATCTAAATAATTAAATTGAAACACATGACCAAAGTTGCAATCTATTCCCGTGTAAGTTCCGAACAAGCAGACTATGTAAGACAAACTGATGAACTAAGAGAATTTGTAGTTAAGATGGGGTATGAATTGGTTGCAACTTTTCAGGAAAAAATTAGTGGATTCAAAAAAAATAATGAACGCCCCCAACTTATGAAGTTACTGGCATTGATTGATGCTGGCGAAGTTGATAAGGTTCTCGTATGGGAAATGTCGAGGCTCGGGAGAAATGTGATACAAGTTCTGGAAACCATTGAATTATTAAACAAGAAGGGTGTTTCACTCTATATTAAGAACTACAACCTTGAAACGTTGGATGATAATAAAAAGGCTAACCCTCTTTCAATGTTCATGATTCAAATCCTAACCTCCTGCTCTCAAATGGAAAGAGATTTAATAAAGTCCCGTTTGGTGTCGGGTTATAAGAATCACAGAGACAAAGGAGGAAGGGTTGGGAGAATCAAGGGTATAAGGGAAACTGAAAAAGCTTTTTTAGATAAACATCAGGATGTAGTTAAGCTTTTGAAGAAAGGGATTTCTATAAGAAATATTTCAAAATTGACCGGGGATAAGTCATCGGCAACCATTATCAAAGTAAAAAAACTATTTAAATAACTATTATAACGTACACCCTAACCCCGGTTTATTGTTCTTTTAGGTACTTTAACTCATAGATTGTGTTATTATACGACAATTATTCCGATGGAAAACTTTATGTTAAACATCAAATTTTGGAATTATTTGCCCAATTTAAGCAACTTAAGTACCTATTTCTGAGTTTCCCTACTTAGAACGACTTTGAGTATCAAGCCACGAAATGTAAATTTAATTCCGATATCCCCCTATACCATACCATACCTGTGATGGGTATCCCCCTTCTCCCCACGCCAGATGCCGCCTTATAACTAAAGGTGGGGCACTTCGACTATCCGAAATACATTTTTGAATGAAAATTAAAGGCATAGTCAAAATTTTTTTTTAGCGGAAAATATTTTTTAAATTTTGAAGTGGTATATAAGATATCAGCCATTCCTGTTGGAATTTATAGTTCTAATTTCAATAATTAATACTGCCTGTGGGATATTGCGGCTAGTGCTATTAGAATTATTGATTAGTACTTCTGGCAAAACTAATTACCATTGTCTTCATTAGTAGATAAGGTAAAAATAATCACATTCTTTAGGTAATCCGGCAAGTCTGATATTGGCGATCCATCATAGTTAGTTAACGAAATCCCATTCCCGATCTCCGTCCAAGTTTGACCCTTTTTATCGATATAACTATTTGATGTCTCAGGTTCGTCTTCCATATATATTTAATCATTAAAACCAAATGCTCCAATTACGGATACGTAGATTACATAACCAACTGGTATTAATACAATAGCACCAACAATTAAAATCAACATCAAGCCCCAAACTTGTAAAATAATGTTTGAAAGCCTTTTAACGAACAGACAAGGTATGATGATTATTAAAAAGATGATTGCGATTAAACGTTCTCCACCACTACCGGCAGGACTATTTTTAGCGATTGCATACCAGAGCACCATTAATAAAAACCACAAGAAAAAGAAGAGACCTGCTGCCCCGACTATATTTAACGCAAAACCGGATACATCTTTTTTAATTCCTGATTTAAAGTCTGTATAAAGATTATGATTCATTTACAAGACCAACTTCACCAAACAAACTTTCCCCTAAGCGCTTCGAAAAGTTTCTAAGTGCTAACATATTATTAGTTTCTTTCATGTGGTATACAAGATCGCCACTTAATACACTGATGGATGCTATTTCCATAGTCTTTTCTTCATGAAAGGTTTTAAAAGTCTCTATATAAACGTCAAATACACCCAAATTATACAAAGATTTATAAACTTCCCGCCCCTTTGAAAAAATTGTTAATCCAATAAAACGGTGATCTGCTGACTCATTATAATTGTACAGCGAGGGGTCAACATCCACTTTTTCAATTACTGCTTCGACATCCTTTTTACGACCCCAAAATCCTTTGGTATATGTTGTAATTAAAGCTTTACTATTTTCAAATAATTCCTCTCTAAATTCTAATGCAAAAATCTCCTTCAACTTTATAAAAGGTGAATCTAAACTGGTGTGCTGATCTATTGGCGGGTATTGATTACTGTGAGACATGAATATATTCTTAAACTTTTTTTATTAACTAAGCAATTTCATTAATTCATAAAACGTATCATGTCTACAACAGAGGTAACATCCTGTTTCCTTTGCCAAGCTTGTTTAATCTTATCAAATCGCCTATACTCATCAGCAGTATACATATCAATGATACGACCGTTTTCTTTATCAGTCTTAATATAAGATACGTTTGCCTTTTCCAATTCCCACTCAGAATAGCGATCAAACAAATAAGTATATAGCCATTTAACCATTATCTAACCTCCTCTAAAAATACAATGCTTGTATCGTCACCGAACTGAGCTTTAATAATCCTTCGGGCATCGGTGGTAGAATTGGCGTGAACGATTGTCTCTGTATGATACCCCCCACCTTTTTTGGTGTATTTTATTCTATATTGTTTCATATTAGTTAATTAAATTTTAAATATAATAGAAAAAACTAAAAAAAGCAACATATATGTTGACATAAAATAATCAGTATTCTATTTCCTTTACACCCTCATGCAGAGGGATAAACTGTTAAGAAAGCTTGGTTTGAAACTCCGTGATGTAAGAGTGAAAAAAGGACTTAGCCAAATTCAGGTGGCTATACTTTTTGGAAAAGAAAGGCAAACAATTCAAAGAATTGAAGCCGGTAACACAAATCCGTCAATCGTTTACCTGTACGAACTAAGCAAGGTTTTAGGTGTCAGCTTAAAAGAATTGTTCGCTGACCTGTCAGAAGATAATTGATTTAATACTTGCAATACTCGTTAGGGTAATGATTAAGAATTGGATTCTTCCCTTAAAAAAATTATAAATTCCTTTACCACTTCCTTCGTTGAATTGTAGTTTGGACTTCTATCACATGTGCAGTCATGTAAATAAAGTTTTCTATTAACTTCCAACATAACAGATTGCACGTTCCTGTTTTTTTTATAGAACTGAAGAGGTACAATTGTCCCACCATACGGCTTATTTACTCCAAGTGATAAATCACGGCTGTTAAAGAACTCAACACAGGCATCGATTAATTTTTGAGAGGTGTGAAAATCGTCCGTGCCGATACAATAATCAGGTCGGTTCGGGACTTGGTTTAAATCTCTTTTAAACGGCTGGTTTGAATATGAGTGACAATCTATTATTAGGGCTTCCCCATGTTCCGACAAAGATCGGCTAACGGCATCATTTAACATTTTATGATGCGTCCAATAATACTTATCTAAAATATGCTGTCGTTGCATTGCGGTTAGGTATCTCAATGGTTCACCTGCATCCGTAGCTGTGTAGGTTACGCCCATTCCATATTCAGCCATTTCTTCTATTGCGTCATCACTAAAGCGTTCCACGTCACAGAAAACTCGTGAGAAATCCGCTTTAACCTTCACATCATCAGTTCCACCAAACAGGTCATCGGTGTACCAGTCTGTGAGCTTCAAAATCTCGAGTTCTAATTTCTCAGCGCCAATAATGAAACCATCATAGTGAGGAATTTTAATTGAGGCATGCGGGATGTGAAGGATTAGTTTTTTCATCAAGTACTGCAAACGTGCAATTTTAACAAAAATTCATAAGGTGTATAACGAATAATCCTGTAAAGGAAACTTTCATATCCCGCCTAAATATATGTTCATTTCGCTAGGTAATATATGTTTTGAACTTCGTCATTTTTATTTACGTCTACTAAATGATTCCACTTCACCTCTAATTAAACAATTTACTGCCGATTTATTTAGTGTATAATACACTAAGCCTAAATAATCATGCATATAAACTCTTGTTACATAGATATTTATAATTACAACTTGCATTTTTTTATTTCTAGTTTATATTTGCAAGCAAACGATAGGACTTTGCCTATGCACTGCGGGAGCATAGAATGTTGAACTTAAACATAGTTAAAATGATAACAAAAGCAAATGTATGGACTGTTGATAGCGGATAGCGAGAGTTAATTCTTCTGCATGCTTGTTCCGTTGGGTCTTCTATTGAAAATTACAATGGTGCAGGAGAGTTAATAAAATATTAAATGAATTATAGTAAAATTAAAATTAGTAAAAGTGATAAGGTTTTCACTCAAAAAGCAACCGAAAAAGAAATACAAGAACTTGAATTTCGCCAATGTGAGTTCACTCAAGAAGAACTTTATAAACATATAGAGGAAGGTAAAAGTTTTTCATCAGCCACCTTTGTAAACAATCACCGTTCCGGTAAAAATTTTAAAAGCCAGCAAATTCTAGCGGTAGATATCGATAAAGACTTATCTCTTTCCCAGATTGAATGCATATGTAAAAATTACGGCATTATGTACAATTTTGCCTATCCAACATTTCGCCACACTGAGGAATTTCCAAGATATCGGGTGGTTTTCGTTTTAGATGGTGAGATACAAAGTAGAACATTAATTGAGGCTGTAAACCGTTTAATGCTGAAATTATTTGACAATAAAGCTGATAAACAGTGTATAGATTCAGCAAGATTTTGGCAGGGTACAGATAAAAAAATAATTTGTGGTAATGAGTATCAACGTCTGAATTTGATTAACCTAATTGATAGTCTGAATTATAAATTATATCAAAAGGATAAAAATCAAGTTCGATCCTGCTTTCACTCAAACAATATAGTTAAACATAATAATTGTGTAAATGGACGAAGTCCTATTATATATACTATAAGTGATTCTTATGTTTCCACAAAAAAATTTACTTCTAATGATAATCTGGTTGGGAAGCCTAAAATTGAAAAATGGGATATAAATGATTTACTTCAATTCGAAATTTTCAGGAGATTCTATAATGGCGAGGGTAGCGGATTTCCAGATAAGCTTGATCATTGGGAGCTATTTGGAATCGCCACAAATTTATATCCTTTATCGGGGGGAATTAAGTTATATAAAGATTGCATAAATAAGAACCCAAAATACAACGATAAACATGGTATCATAAATTATGTTGGGAGTTACGGGTTATTCCCAATGCACTTAGCAAAATTTTCCCCTTACGAAAACGACATAAAAATATGTTATAACACATTTCCGCAAGCGGTCAAGAAAAAAGGCAAGGTAGTGGTTTACGATGTGCCAGAAACACACACAATTGAAGAAGTGTATCCAAAATTTGAAGCTGCATTTGAGAAAATAAAGAACGAAAAATCCAATAAAGTTCATGCCGTACTAGTAGCTCCCGGCATGGGAAAATCCTGCATGGTCAGAAATATGGAAGGATGTGTTTTAGCCTTCCCGAATCACAAATTAAAGGAAGAACATTATAGAAATTCCTTATTAAGCAACTCTCAAAAAATTGAAACTCCAGATATAAGAAATCGATTTCTTCCAGAAACTGAAGCTTATATAGAATTATTATATTCATCTGGAGATCGGGATAAAGTAAATGTGGTTTTAAGAAATTTAGCTAAAGGAAAGAACTTTGATGGTAGAGGAAAATGCTCACAAACTGAATGCGATGCTGCAAAAGATTATTTGAAAGGTATAGAAGAAATTAAGAAATTAATTAAAGTTAGCCCATTTACCACTCATATAAGAGGATTACAAATGTCATGGGAAGGATACGATACAATTGTATTTGACGAAAATCCACTTGATAGCATCTTTGAGGTTCATCAGATCACTAAAAGTAATCTATCCACT
>DASWMZ010000211.1:0-2064 GCA_036399495.1 Pedobacter sp. | reverse complement strand
TGAAGCAATCAACAAACAAATTAATCAGACCAGTAAAGGCAAGCGGGGTGTTTCCATCATGGTACACGACGAATTTGAAGGTGACGCTTCTTATTACAATTTTATGGTTGGCGATAACTCCCGGGACGACAGGTATGTAACCATTTTCAATTTCATCCTGGAAAAGAAAACAGGGGAAATTAAAGCGTATGACCCGGTAAGCGACTCAATCATGACCCTGAAAGAATGGCGTAAAACCCGACAATGAGGTTAGTTTCCAAAAAAGCCTACGCACAACACGGGAATCATAAAATATCTGGTTTTTAGAGGCTCAACTGGCAAGGAAAAAGCAAAGGATTTTGTGATAGCTACGCTACTTCCCAAAGTGCAACACAAATAGACTCTCGTATATTAGCATGTTAGCGGTAATACAATAACACCATGCTCAAAACTGTATCTTTCATTATAGCAGTGCTTTTTGCTGGCTCTGTGTTGCCACAGGATAATAGAGGTCAATCACAAGAAAATAGCTTAGTCAAAAAACAAATCCTTTTACTTGACAGGGAAATCCAACAGGCTGTAGTTATTGGAGATACTTTGCTCATAGATTCAACTGTTGCCGCTGATTTTGTTTTTACACATGGCTTACTTACCGGAGATGTTGACACTAAGTCAACCTGGAGAGATTTCGCTAGAGTAAATCCAAAAACATTTCTTTCCCGTGAGGTTGACAGTGCGGTTGTAGAAATACATGATGACATGGCAATGGTGCTTGGAAGATTAAATGTAAAAGCCAATTTTGAAGATGATAATAAGATGCAGACATTCTGCTATTCCCTGCATTATGTGCACCTGTATCAAAAGCGAAATAATAGATGGTTATTTATATCACATAGGACTGCAAAAATGGTTGTTCCTGAGTATCGGTGTAAGTAATTGACAGGCTATTAGCAAGTACTACCGCTAACCCCGTAGTTGCGAAATAGTGGCTGTAGAACTACATTTAGGCTGCAAACATTAATCAGCGATAGAATGTAAATGAAGCAGCGTAACATCAACATCCACTTCTTCGCAAATACGTTCTACATTGTGGGCAACCATTCAAAGCAAATCATTCATTTAATCACTGACAAGACTGAGAAACTTCCATGAGTTCAAAAACACCGATTGTTCGACAGGTCGCCTGGATTTCACTTCTTCCCCAGCTAACTTTTATGGGGCTTTTAATTTTGGGTTTTTACCTGTTGAAGAGTAGCGATCCTATTATTCATGGCACATTAACTTACCTGGCCATTTCCTTAGGATTGAGAATGTTTATTCCCAAAGACCATTTACAAGGGATGAAACTTGTAAAAGAGCAAAAGTTTGCAGAAGCAATACCTTCTTTCGAAAGGAGCTACCAATTCTTTTCTACGAATCCCTGGATTGACAAATACCGTTTTCTAACGTTGCTTAGTTCATCAAGAATATCATACAGGGAAATGGCTTTGTGCAATATTGCATTTTGTTATAGCCAAATTGGCGATGGAAAAACAGCGATTGAATATTATGCGCGGACATTACAGGAATTCCCTGGCAGTGGAATAGCGCAAACAGCTTTACGGATGTTACATTCCGGCAGAGGCTTGCAAGCTGTAAGTGAGTAGCCCTTAGTTTTACGATGGCAGCTCCAATATCATTGTCATACAATAGCGGCACTAAATAAATACAAGCGACATTAACGATGATCCTCAATACACTTCAACACAGACTGCATGAATAAACTCTTTTCTGTTTCAGCAATTTCCATTTTTACTCTTTATTCATGTGCGACAGACACACGCAAAGACTTACAGCCAACGACGTTCATACCGGCAAACATTTTCCAGTTAAAGGAATTAAATACCACCCAAATTGGCTCATTTGATAAAGACAAAACAGTTGTACTCATTCCCGGTGGTATCCTGGAAGAACACGGACCCTACCTGCCCTCTTTTACAGATGGTTATTGGAACGAGAAATTAACCGATACGATTGCCAAAGCCATTGCTACACGCAAAGACTGGAACGTACTTATTTTTCCAACTATACCCTTAGGAAACAGCG
>DASWMZ010000210.1:0-6868 GCA_036399495.1 Pedobacter sp. | reverse complement strand
AATCGCTCTAAAATACCAATGTATTTCCCAGCACTCTGCAAGGATGATTCTCCCTCCTGCTGACTTGGTTTTATGGCTTGGGGTGTCCATTTAGCTATTAATACTTTTATAATGATCGAAGTTGGAAAGGTGAGTGTTAATACGGCTGCCAGCTTTATCCAAAAATGTATTTCATTCAAAAAAGCAGTGTTGATTGATATAGGTGAAGCCCAATATCTGATAATAAGAATTGAGGCGATATGCAATGTCTGATCAATAAAAAACCATAATCGCCGGGTTTTATCTCTTTGAAGGAAGAGTTTGACGACGTCTATCAAACCATGTATTAAAGCTAAACAAATTGCTTTAACGAAAAATGTTTCATCCCAAACTATAAGTAAAATTAAGATAAGATGTAAAAGGATATGAAGATATAATTTAGGGGAGCGTAGCTTTTTTTGTTCCTTTTCCTTTACCCAACTATCAAATTGCAGAAAAAAATCACCCAAAATATGTGCAATAAACAACTTTATTAAAAGGATTTCCATTAGGCCCCTATTAAGTGGTTTACTTTGTTGCGGTAGAGCCCATCCAGTCCTAAAATCTCATTATAATGAGCCCGTTTTAGTGCCTCACTTATACTGGATTGTGATTTTCCGGTTAGTTCTGCGAGCTCTATCTGAGATATTTGCGGATTTTCAATAGAGAGCTTAACAATGTCGGCAGCAATAGGGCTCCAATTATCCATCGCTATCAAAGCAAGACGAATGGCAATATTCATCTCATAATCCAAGTCGTTCCATTTACTTTGGATAGCCAAATTAATTCGTTCCTTTTTTAGTTCATCAAGTTTTTCGCCCGAGAATATAAATGCCTCTCCGTTAGATTCGGTGATTTTTTTTGCAGAGAACTGTTTTTCTCCTATTCCTATGGCTATGCGAACATCAATATTTATTGCTTTTAGAATAGCCTTTATATAAATAGCACTTAAGAGGGCTTCTTGTGGTTTAATTTCGAGTTGAAAACTATCACCTCTAAAAACCTCCCAGCTTCCCTTCTCCCCGACTCTCTGCAGTGCGGCTTTTAGTAGTGGTAACCAGGTTTTCGCAGGCAGGCTTCTTGAATCGATAATGTCTCCTGTAAGAATGCTTGTCATTATGAAAGCAATATCGTCTAAAAAAACGATAAATAAAAATATCGGGTAATTAGCCGATAATCTGATATATCGGCTAATTACCCGATAATCTGAAATATCGGGTAATTAGCCGATATATAACCCTATTAACGACTATAATTAGGAGCCTCTTTAGTTATGGTTATATCATGAGGGTGGCTCTCACGCATTCCGGCGGCTGTTATGCGCACGAAACGGGCATTTTGTAAATCCTCAATAGTGGCCGCCCCGCAGTATCCCATACTTGCGCGTAAGCCTCCAATATATTGATACATTACTTCTGCAAGAGAACCTTTATAAGGAACCCGGCCAACAATGCCTTCGGGAACTAGTTTCTTAATATCGTCTTCTACATCCTGAAAATAACGGTCTTTAGAACCCTGTTCCATTGCTTCGATAGACCCCATCCCGCGGTACGATTTAAACTTACGTCCTTCGTAAATAATGGTCTCACCCGGAGATTCTTCAACGCCTGCAAATAAAGATCCAGCCATTATTGCACTGGCGCCCGCAGCAATTGCTTTAGGGATATCACCTGTATGTTTAATGCCTCCGTCAGCAATAACGGGAACACCAGTTCCGCGTAAAGCTTTAGCGCATTCGTATACGGCGTAAAGTTGAGGAACGCCAACTCCGGCGATAATACGGGTGGTACAAATTGAACCTGGTCCAATTCCCACTTTAACACCATCTGCTCCGGCATCAGCCAAAGCTTTTGCACCTTCGCCAGTCGCTACGTTTCCTGCAATTATTTGCAGATCGGGATGTTTGGTTTTTACTTCTTTAATTTTGGTAATAACCCCTAGCGAATGGCCATGAGCCGTATCCATTGCAATTACATCAACCCCTGCTTTAACAAGCGCATCTACCCTATCCATCGTATCGGCAGTTACACCAACTGCGGCACCAACACGTAAGCGGCCATGTTCATCTTTACAGGCTTTAGGGTAATTTTTTACTTTTTGGATGTCTTTGAAAGTAATTAACCCCACCAGCTTCCCTTCCTGATTAACCACCGGAAGCTTCTCAATTTTATAATCCTGCAAAATCTCCTCGGCCTGAACTAAAGTAGTGCCAGCCGGAGCGGTAATTAGATTTTCACTGGTCATTACCTCCCGAACGGGACGCTTCATATCCTTTTGAAAGCGTAAATCCCGATTTGTAATAATACCGACTAATACATTTTCGGCATTAATAACGGGGATTCCGCCAATGCTGTAATCTTTCATGATTTTGAAAGCATCAATCACTAATGCATTTTCATGAAGCGTAACCGGATCTTGAATCATACCGCTTTCAGACCGCTTTACCTTTCTTACTTCATCAGCCTGAAGCTGAATACTCATGTTTTTATGAAGAATGCCAATTCCTCCCGCCTGCGCTATAGCAATTGCCAATTCAGATTCTGTTACCGTATCCATAGCAGCAGAAACAATAGGAACGTTTAAGCGTATTTTTTTTGTTAGAAAGGTACTTGTATTAACTTCTCTGGGTAAAACTTCAGAATAAGCTGGTATCAGGAGAACATCGTCGTAAGTAAGGCCTTCGGAAACGAATTTTTCGGGATCAAGATGCATAGCAAATATTGGTGTTATTTGCCGGGCAAAGCTATGAAAAAAATTGGAACTGGGCAATCAATTCGCGTGATTTGTGTTCCAATTTAGTTACCTCATTTATCCTGTGATTAACGCATAAGCCACTGACCCTACTTCTTCCCTACTACTACCTTTTCCATATCACTAAAATCAAGATATTTTATAGCTAGTTGCTGTAGTTCTTCAGCAGTGATGGTTCTAACTACATTAATATATTGGTTATAGTACTCGTAGGTTAAGCCCGAAAAGAAGATATTTTTAAATTTATCACCGTGCGAAAGCGCATTCTCCAGACTTCCAAGCAAAGAGCCCATCATGTAATTTCGAACGAGTTTGAGTTCTTCTGGCGATATAAGCTCGGTTTGCAATAATTTAATCTCCTTTTCGATTTCATTAATCGCTGACGTACAAACTGCGGCACCAACCTCTGACCCTATTACAAAGTAGCCTGCATTATGCATTGATACAACCGCAGAACCAATTCCGTAAGTATAACCTTTATCTTCTCGGATATTCGACATAAGTCGGGAACTAAAGTACCCACCCAGTACGGTGTTTAGAACTTGTAAGCCAGGAAAATCTTCGTGACTTCTATTTACCATCACCTTACCAATTCGGATGGCAGATTGCAATGCTTCGGGACGCTCGAAATAATGCTCAGTAGCTTTTTCTTTGGCTAAGGAAAAAAGATTTGGCGTTGCTTTGGTACCGTCCTTCCAATCTCTCCCAAAATACTGATTCAAAAGGTTTATTGAAGATGCTTCGATCTTACCGGATGCAATTATGGTACAATTAGACGGCTGATACGCTGCATCGAAGTATTCTAATAACTGCGTTCTGGCAAGATTGTCGTAATCAATGATTTCGGTTTTATAACCATAAATGGTATCCCCGAAAAGGGCGTGATTAAATAAACGACGGCCTAAAAAATCATTCTTTTCTAAACTCACTAAAAGCTTTTGCTTCTGATTGGTTTTAAAAGTGGCAAGTTCGGTTTCTGAAAAAACTGATTCGCTAACGATAGCTTTTATTACCGCGATAGTAACTTCAAGATGCTTTGTAAGTGTAAATAGGGTAACCGACGAAAAATCGTAATTATAATCCAGTTGCAGGAAAGCGCCGTAATAATCTATTCTCTCAGCAATCTCTTGGGCACTTAAGTGTTTAGTGCCTTCCGTTAACATAGAATTTACGGCATAAGCTTGTAAGGGTTTTGCCGGATTCCAGTTAACATTTTTAAAGATTAACTCTATCCTAATCAGTTCCTGCTCGCCACCGTTAATTACATATAATTTAATGTTGTTATCAAGAACATGAGGATCGGCCTTTAAAAGTTGTATTTGTTCTACCTGCCTGAAATCAGGCGCTAACGTTCTGTCTAACATTAATTTGCTAAATAATATAAGGTGGTTGAATTTTCTTTACGGAAAATACTGTTGGCTCTTTTTTTAATGTCTTCGGCGGTAACAGCCATGAAACGTTCCGTTTCTTTATTAAGATCCGAAGCATCACCCAGCAATTCAAATGTGGCCAGATTCATTGCCTTGTCAAGCAGGTTCATCTCAGAAAACACCATGGTAGATTCGATTTTATTCTTCACCTTGGTAAGTTCATTTTCTGGAACCAGGTGGTTTTTAAGTTGCTCTATCTCTTCCCAGATAGCCGCTTCGGCACCTTCCATTGAAATACCTTTAACCGGTTTTCCTTCAATGATGAAAAGTCCGGGATCCATGCTGCCTGTAGAATGAGCATTGATTTCGCTGAAAAGCTTTTTATTCTTGATTAAATTAACATGGAGTCTTGATGCGTTTCCTCGCGATAAAATATCTGAGATCAGATCTGTTTCATAATAACCTTGCTCATTGCGCCCAGGTGAATGAAATACCGTATAAATTGCATTTAATGGAACATCCGCTTTTATCACCTCGCGTTGTTCAGCAGTTTGTTCGGGTTCTGCAGGTAAATTTCTTAGGGGTTTTGGTGCTGCCGGAATATTGCCGAACCATTTCTCAGCAAGCTCTTTTGCATCGGCGGTTGAAACCGCACCACCGACAACTAAAATAGCATTGGACGGAACATAATGCTTTTGAAAAAAAGCCTTGACATCGTCCATTTTAGCATTTTCAATATGCGAAAGGTCTTTACCAATAGTTGCCCATTGGTATGGATGCTTTTTATAAACCAACGGACGAAGCTTTAGCCAGACATCGCCGTAAGGCTGATTTAGATAACGTTGTTTGAACTCTTCGCAAACCACATTTTTTTGTACTTCTAAACTTTTCTCCGAAAAGGCAAGACTAAGCATCCTATCGCTTTCGAGCCAAAAGGCAGTTTCGATATTTGCAGCCGGAAGGGTAATGTAATAATTGGTAATATCGTTACTGGTAAAGGCATTGTTCTCGCCGCCAACACGCTGCAAGGGCTCATCGTACGAGGGTATATTTACTGATCCTCCGAACATTAAATGTTCAAATAAATGAGCAAAACCGGTTTGCTCGGGATTTTCATCCCGGGCACCTACATCATACAAAATATTTACAACAGCCATTGGCGTAGTAAAGTCTTCATGAACTAAAACCCTAAGGCCATTTGCTAATGTAAAACGGTTATATGATACCATTCGGAAACTTGTTATTATTTAGTAGGATGTGCAAAGGTAAAAGTTTTACTGAAAGATATATGAGCTTGTTTATTCGATGATTTTCTGTTTTCCACAAATATTTTAATCTCCACATTTTATAAAGGAGCAAGGAATTTTCCTACCTTTGAATCCCGTACAAATAGATTGTTTTTCCCTCTTTAGAAGAGTATTCAAATTAATTCCATCATTCATGACTAAGTATATTTTTGTTACGGGAGGCGTTACCTCGTCGTTAGGAAAAGGGATTATTTCCGCATCATTAGCTAAACTTTTGCAAGCACGCGGCTATCGGGTAACCATCCAAAAATTCGATCCATACATTAATATCGATCCCGGAACACTTAATCCTTACGAGCATGGCGAATGTTTTGTAACCGAAGATGGTGCTGAAACAGATCTGGATCTTGGTCATTACGAACGTTTTTTAAATGCACCAACTTCACAATCAAATAACATCACTACCGGTAGAATTTACCAGAATGTAATTAATAAAGAACGCGAGGGTGCGTACCTTGGAAAAACCGTTCAGGTGGTTCCTCATATTACAGATGAAATAAAAAGAAATATCAGGATACTGGGTGAAAATGGCGAGTATGATATAGTAATCACTGAGCTTGGAGGCACGGTAGGCGATATCGAATCGTTGCCCTATATTGAAGCTGTGCGTCAGTTTAGATGGGAGATTGGCTATAGCAACTCTCTTGTAATTCACCTTACATTAATACCATACCTGGCTGCCGCCGGCGAATTGAAAACCAAACCAACGCAGCATTCGGTTAAGACATTATTAGAATATGGCATTCAGCCTGATATACTGGTTTGCCGGACTGAACATCATCTTTCGCAAGATATAAGAAGGAAAATTGCACTGTTTTGCAACGTAAATATAAATGCTGTAGTTGAATCGATTGATGCTTCTACGATTTACGATGTGCCGCTATTAATGCTTAAGGAACAGTTGGATAAGACCGTTTTAACTAAACTAAAGCTTCCACATAAATTAGAGCCTGACCTGGAGACCTGGAAGGATTTCCTTGGCAGATTAAAGAATCCAACTTCAGAAGTGCACATTGGTTTAGTGGGTAAATATGTAGAACTTCAGGATGCTTATAAATCCATTTTAGAATCTTTCATCCATGCTGGTGCGAGAAATGAATGTAAGGTAAAAGTTCATCCGATACATTCTGAAGGAATTACACAGGAAAATGTGGCCGAAAAATTTGAAGGCTTGAACGGGTTATTGGTAGCGCCAGGTTTCGGTAATCGAGGTATTGATGGAAAGATTACAGCCATCCAATATGTTCGCGAAAATAATATTCCTTTTTTCGGTATTTGCTTGGGGATGCAATGTGCAGTGATCGAGTATGGCAGGAATGTTCTCGGCCTGAAAGATGCGCATAGTATGGAGATGGATGAAAATACCCCTCACCCGGTAATTTCAATGATGGAAGAACAGAAAAAAGTAGTGAACAAGGGCGG
>DASWMZ010000209.1:0-57298 GCA_036399495.1 Pedobacter sp. | reverse complement strand
AAAAACCATTTTTCTCTCCCAATAATTTAATTGCCTTTACGCCATCCTTAATACTTCTGTGGCGATAGCTTAAAGTTTTGGAAAAAACAAGCACGCGAACCTGTTCATCTGCTTCCTTTACCGGACTGATGAATGATAAGCAGATAACGACGGGTATAAAAAAAAGTAGTAGCCTTTTCATATTTGTTTATTAGGTTTATCAAGGAGCTTTTATGCGCCTTTAGGCCAGATTCCTACCCGCATTAACAATGCCATACACCGTACGAATTATTAATTTATTATAAATTTTAATCTGTTTTTCGTCCAAGCCCGCTGTTTTCAGTTTTTGCAATGCATAATGCTGAATTGTTACTAGCGGCAGTATAATTTTTTCGCGCAAAGCGATAGAACGCCGCTCTACCGGATACTGTTCCATAAGTACCGAAGTGCCGGTTAACTCAAGAATTAGATCACGAGTGAGTTCATACTCGTCTTTAAGCTGCTTTAAAAAGGTTCCGAATTCTTTTTCGTTCTCGAGATAAGCCGTAATTCTAAAGTCTGATTTCGACATAGACATCATACAGTTATCTATCATGGTTTTGAACTGACCTGATCTGATATACAGCTCTTTTACATCTTCCCAACTGCCATTATCTTTAACTTTTTTAAGTGCAGATCCTACTCCGTAAAACCCTGGGATATTTTGTTTTAACTGGCTCCAGGCTGTTACAAAGCTAATCGCACGTAAGTCTTCAAGCTTCAATTCTGCTCCGGAATTACGTTTCATCGGCCGGCTGCTGATATTAATTTGCGATAAAAGCTTTAATGGGCTATACTGCTCAAGGTATTTTAAAAATAATGGATCTTCTCTTAGTGAAACAAAGGAATGGTGACTTTCTTGTGCCATTACATCAATCAGAGATTTTTCTGATGCGCTTAATGTGTCCTTGTCGCTATGCGCATCCAGGGAAGATACTACGCCCGCGTTAATAAGCTGTTCGATATTATACGTTGCCGTATCGAAAGAGCCATACTGACTGCTAATTGTTTGCCCCTGAATAGTCAATTGAATATGATCATTCGCAATTTCTTCACCCATGGTTGCATAAAACTTATGGGTTTTACCACCTCCACGTGCAGGCGGACCACCACGACCGTCAAAGAATGCCAGGTCAATTTCGTAATTTCTTGCAATGGTAGTCAGTTCAATTTTCGCTTTATAGATAGACCAGTTCGCCATCAGGTAACCACCATCTTTGGTACTATCCGAAAAGCCAAGCATAATTACCTGCTTGTTTCCGCGATGTTTTATATGCTCTTTGTAAAACGGATGCGTGTATAAGCTCTCCATTACTTGTGCGGCAGCCGCTAAATCCTGCACCGTTTCGAATAATGGAACAAAGTCAACATGGATTTCCTCTTTATCCCAATTGCTCCACATAAAGAGGTTCATCAACTGTAAAATATCTGTAGCCTGCTGACAGTTGCTTATAATAAAACGATGTGATGCTTTTTCGCCACCAGAGTGCTGTATCTTTTTCATTAAGCGGATGGTTTGTAACGTATCGTTGCTTAAATCATCCAATGTTGCGTCAGGGCAATCTGCTTTATCGAAAGGTAAAGCTTTGAGTTTTTCCGTCTCAGTCAACTCATCGTAGTTTTGTGGGAAGGGAGTGTTTAAATACTGGCGGCAAGCCTGATGGGTTTTTCTTAAAACACGGCTATCCTGCCTGATATCGAGGGAAGCGAAGTAACAGCCGAATAATTTCACCTTACGGATCAAATCATCGACCGTATCTAAAAAAAGACTATCGTGATTGGTAACCAGAACTGCTTTGATGGCCTCCAAATTCTCAATAATTTCAGGTTTAAGATCCGTCGGATCTTCTACCCGCATAAAACTGTTTTGATAGAATAGATCCTGCAGGCGATTGATATATCCTTCTACTCCACGAAATGTTATTCTTCGTTTTAGAATTTTAAAATCACGGTAGTAACAGCGGAAAAGAATTTCGCGTAATATTTCAGAAACACTTTCTGTGCTTTGAGAGGTCACGTTTGGATTGCCGTCTCTATCGCCGCCAGGCCAAAAACCTAATTCAATTAATTGAGGATTTATAAATATTGGTCCTTCAAACTCATTTTCAATTTGCTTTTGCAGGTTAGAAACTACGTGATAAAACACATTCTCTAAAAACCAGGCTAAACTTACAGCTTCATCTACCGGTGTAGGTTTACTTTTATTGAAGAAAGGCGTTTTGCCTAATTGCTGTAAAAGTTCGTGAATGGAACTAACATTATTATTCTTAAGTGCTTCTGTAAGATCGGTAATAATTGCAAGTACACTTCCAGGATAAAACTGTGTAGGGTGAGCTGTTAAAACTAATCTTAAAGAAAATTCCTCCAGCTTCTTTTGAATCTGAGCCCGCATTGCCGGGTTGGATGCTGCCTGTTGAATCAATAGCGGCAACGTTCCCGCATCTTCGTTCTTGCTGGTTTTATTAAAAGCTGAATCTTCAATAGCATCGAATAGAACAACTTGTCTTTCGATATATTGTATAAAGCGAAACAGCAAGTCGAATCGATCTTCAGCCTGCACATATTGTTCATACTGACCAAAAAAGCTCTCGATAATATCCTGAGGAGCTAAATGATTTTTTACCCCACCTTCGCAATGTGAGGTGAAAAACGGGAGTAACGTTCCGGTATGTTTAATGCGGTAAAAAGGCAGGGTTAAAAATAAACTATTGTAGAGTTCGAACCTGGTTACTACCTCATTGGTGAAAAGAGCTTCTTTTTGACTTAATCTCATGTGTTTGCTTGCGGCGTTGGGCAACCAAAAATAGCAGGATTAAACCATAAGTAAAATTAAGGGCGATAAAAAGACAATTTAATTATCATTTATTGCCCTTAATGAAATCTTGTGAACGAAAAACTGTCTTTATTTCAAATTATTTCTAACCATTAATTATTTCTCCGCCATTTGGGTGCAAAACCTGGCCGGTGATATAGCTTGAATCTTCCGAAGCGAGAAAAACATACGACGGCGCGACCTCTTCAGGCTGTCCCGGTCTGCCAAGTGGCACTTCACTTCCAAATTTTGCTACTTTATCTTCAGGGAATGTAGACGGAATTAAAGGTGTCCAAATTGGGCCTGGAGCCACACCGTTTACACGGATTCCTTTTTCCGCCAGGTTCTGCGAGAGCGAACGTGTAAAAGCTACAATTGCGCCTTTAGTCGACGCATAATCAAGTAAGTTACTACTTCCGCGATATGCGGTTACAGATGTTGTATTGATGATAGAGCTCCCTTTTTGTAAGTGCTTTACCGCAGCTTTTGACATGTAGAAATAGGCAAAAATATTAGTGCGGAAGGTTTTTTCGAGTTGCTCGGATGTGATATCTTCAATATTTTGCTGAGGAAATTGAACAGCTGCATTATTAATTAATATGTCGAGCTTACCGAACTTTGCGATGGCTTCTTCTACAATTCTATTGCAATGCTGTTCGTTTCCAACATCGCCAGGGATTAACAAACACTGCTGGCCCTCCTCTTCTACTTTTTGTTTCGTTTCTTCGGCGTCTGTATGTTCATCAAGGTAAGATATTACTACATCTGCACCTTCACGCGCAAAAAGCACGGCTGTTGCCCGTCCAATTCCACTGTCTCCCCCTGTGATAATGGCAACTTTGCCGGCTAGCTTTGCAAAAACATCTTGTCCCTCATACTTAGGGCGTGGTATCATTTGTGATTCTATTCCTGGTTGCTTCTCCTGATGCTGAGGCGGTTGAATATTCTTTTCTTCATTAGATTCTTGCATAACGTTGTTTTTTAGATAGATGAATTTTCATTTCTAACACAAGGCGTTAAACGCAGTTTTGCAAAAGTAAAAAAGAGTAGATTTCAGTGAAACCAACAGGTAATTAGGTTGCTGCTGGGTCTTAAAAAGGGAGCGAGAGCAAGTGTTTAAGTGCTAATCCAGTAAACTAAATTTAGCAACTCTAAAACTTTAAAGGGTTTAATAGCTGGATGAACATTCTAATATCACTGTTACTTTAAGCAAATAAACAGTAACTTTGTGAAATTTGTTCACACGCAAGTTTCACTAATCCACCATTAAACCTTCAGAAATATATTGTATAGTTCTCCAGCCAATTAATTCCAATAATTCATGAAATCAAGAAATTCCTTATATCTCCGCTCATCAATACTTATTTTATGTATGATAAGTGCCGGTTTATCTCAAGCACAAATCATATCACTTACGGATTTTTCGTCTTTTCAAAAGCCTGGTTCAACATGGCGACAATCGAGCAACGTAAATGCTGACCTGACTAAAAGTAACGTACTCACAAGTGCTCCCGGCACAGGTGTCTTGGTAAACACGCCAGACAAAAAGAATAAGGGAACAGACTTGATATCCATCCTCCAGCATGGAGATGCCGATGTTGAGCTTGATTTCATGATGGCCAAAGGTTCCAACTCCGGTGTTTATCTTCAGGGACGTTATGAAGTTCAACTGTTTGATAGCTGGGGCACTTTGCAGCCGAGCCATAGTGATGTTGGAGGAATATACCAGCGTTGGGATGACGGTAGGCCGGAAGGAAAGAAGGGTTACGAAGGACAGGCACCACGGCAAAACGCAGGCCGCGCACCGGGCTTATGGCAGCACCTTAAAATATCTTTTCAGGCACCAAAATTTAGCGGAGGTGTAAAAATAGAAAATGCCCGAATGCTTAGAGTTGAATTAAATGGCCTACCTGTTCAGGAAGACGTGGAACTTACAGGTACAACCCGTTCGAGTATGGCGTCTGATGAAGTTGCTTTTGGCCCATTGTTACTTCAAGGCGACCACGGAGCTGTTGCCTTTCGAAACATACGCATCACCAATTACAATAAACGCAAGCCCGAATTAACGGGTTTGAAATATACAGTGTATAAAGGGAAGTACCAGAGCGAACCCGATTACACAAAGCTTCCACCAGAAGCCGCTGGCAGTTCAGATATCCTCTCTTCAAATCTTATCAGCCTTGAAAATGAGTTCTTGATTCGATATACCGGCAAATTCAGAGTTAAGGAACCGGGTGAATACAAATTTGATTTGAGCACTTCGGGAGGTAATGGTTCACTCAAGCTAAACAATAAAGTCGCGGTACTTACCGAACAAAATGGAACCGGAACGGTGAATTTGCAGCCAGGTGACATTCCCTTTGAGTTGGTATATTCAAAACACAATGGTTATAGCAAAACTGGTTTAGGTTTAACAGTGACCGGCCCGGGTATGAGAGAGTTCACATTGAGCGATGCAAATGTGGCCTCTCCTCAAGCAGTCGACCCCATATTAATTTATGCACCCATAAATACTAGCTTGCGCAGTTTTGTAGATTTTGCTCCGGGCGTCCGTATCACTCATGCGGTAAACGTAGGTAGCCCGCAGCAGGTACACTATACCTATGACATGGATAATGGGACAATTTTCCAGTTCTGGAGAGGCGGGTTTCTTGATGCTACGCCAATGTGGCACTCAAGGGGCGACGGCTCGTCGCGCCCGGCAGGAGCGTTGCAGCGTTTAGATAAAATCGTACCGGCAATAAATAAGTTAAACAGCCCGGAGCTTGCATGGCCCGCAGATACGTCGGGAATGGGCTTTAAGTTGAAAGGTTATGCCTTGGATGCCGCCAAGCGTCCCATATTCAGGTATTTGGTTTATAACACCATGGTGAGTGATGCGACCAGAGTAATGGATGGCGGGCAGGGCCTTTCTCGCGAGATATCAATCGACGGACCGGCTGAAAAACTATATTTTAAGCTCGCCGACTCTAAAAACATAGAAGTAATTTCAGATGGTTTGTATCTGTTGAATGATAAATCGTATTTCATTCGAATAGATAGTGCGGGCGGCGAAAAGCCGATAATTCGCAATTCCACTATCGGTAAGGAGCTCCTCCTGCCCATTAAAAGTAAAATAGCTTATTCAATTCTATTCTAATAAAACAGCATGACACTACTCTATAATCCTTTATCCAAATCCCTCCGTTTCATTGCTATTCTCTTTGTATTCGCTGTTCTAGACTATTCCAAGGGTTTGGCTCAGGCCGAGTCTGCTAAAGAAGACGATTACTTTAAAATCATGCGTATATCTACCCCGGAAGGAGCAATGATGGAAGTGGGAGGGCTTTGCATTTTACCAAACGGCGACCTCGGGGTGAGCACACGCCGTGGTGATGTGTTTATTGTTGAAAATCCGACTAGCCAGCGGCCCTTTTTTAGAAAGTTTGCATCAGGTTTACACGAAGCATTAGGTCTTGCTTATAAAGATGGTGCCTTATTTTCGGCCCAGCGTGGTGAACTCACCAAACTTGTTGATACAAATAACGACGGCGAGGCCGATTTATATGAAACCGTTTATTCCTGGCCCGTTTCCGGAAATTATCATGAGTATAGCTTCGGTCCGAAACTTGGTTCCGATGGTTCATTTTTTGTGACTTTAAACCTCGGGTTTTTTAACGACTGGTGGCATCCTAAAAGTATTGTGCCCTGGCGGGGATGGGCTTTGAAAATTTTTGAAGACGGACGGATGGAACCATGGGCTGCGGGCCTGCGTTCTCCAGCCGGAATAAGTATGATAGATGATGAACTTTTTTATACAGATAATCAGGGCGACTGGGTAGGATCAGGAAGTATTATACAACTTAAAAAAGGAGCTTTCGCCGGGCATCCCGCAAGTTTAAAATGGTCAAATCTCCCGAATTCACCTATTAAGTTAAGACAAGAGGACGTCTACGCAAGAAACAATCCCCGTGTAGAATTTGATAAAAATGGCAACCCCGAGAAACCGCAAAATATAGTAAATGAAAAGCTCACCACCGCTTTTGAGATGAAAAAGCATTTCCCGGAGTTACAGACTCCAGCGGTATGGTTACCGCATGGTATCCTGGGTATATCCAATTCGGAGATAGTTAAAATTCCAGAAGGTGCATTCGGTCCTTTTGCTGGCCAGCTTTTGGTGGGCGATCAGGGTCAGAGTATGATTAGCCGCGTTTTCATGGAAAAAGTAAATGGAGAATACCAGGGCGCTGCCTGGCCATTTCGCAGTGGATTTCAATCAGGTATCGTTCGCCTTGCATGGGCCAAAGATGGCTCGCTTATAGCAGGAGAAACCAGTCGCGGCTGGGGTTCGGCGGGAGAAGCTTCAGAAGGATTACAGCGGTTGGTATGGAACGGACAAACTCCTTTTGAGATGCGCACTGTAAAGGCAATGCCCGACGGGTTTGAAATCGAATTCACCAAACCTGTAAATAAGAAGTTTGCCGAAGACCTCGCATCCTACGAAGTAGAAAGCTTTATTTATAAATATTATGCCGTTTATGGCAGTCCTCCGGTAGATAAAAAAACTTGTCCTGTAAAAGGTGTAAAAGTATCTGCCGACGGTATGAAAGCAAGAATTATTGTCGGAAATCTTCGTCCGAATTATATTCATAGTATAAACTTGGAAGGCTTGCGCGATACAGAATCATCCTTTTCATTGGTGCATCCTACAGCTTATTATACCTTAAATAATATACCTGCAGGGCCTAAGCTGTCGCTGACTGATGTAAGTACAAGGAACTCTTCCACGGGAAAACCCGCAGCAGCGCAAGTAAAAAAAGCTCCTATAAAAAGTAATCAAGCTAAAGCTGAAAGTGATAATCCTGAAGCCGCAGGTCAAGAAACTAACAAAGTAGCTGCCTCTCCAAAAAAAGAAGTTTTAACTTTTACTTCTGTAAAACCCCTATTGCAGAAATATACTTGTCTGGCTTGCCATAATGCTACCACAAGGCAGGTCGGCCCGGCTTATGTAGAGGTTGCTAAACGTAAGTACTCAGTTGATGAAATTGTGGACTTAATTCATAATCCCAAACCAGAGAACTGGCCGGACTTCTCGACTCCTATGCCTCCAATGCCGAATGTGCCAAAGGCTGACGCTCAAAAGATTGCACGATATATTAAATCACTGGAGAAAAAATAGCGAATCATCAAGATAAGATATCACCCCATCCGCACCTTCAGGCGCTAAAAGCACGGTTGTCGCTCGGCCGATTTCACTATCGCCCCAAGTAATATTGGCAACTTTGCGGGCCAGCTTTGCAAACGCATTCTGTCCTAATATTTAGGGCGTTTCATTTTTGACTCTATTCGGGCTGTTGGTGTTGGTGATGTGGCGGCTGAATTTCCTTTTCTTCATTTGACTGTTGTATAATGTTAAATTTAGATAGATCATCACCTTTAACATCACTCATCAAACGCAGTGTAATAAAATGAAAAGAGTAGTCAACAGCATTGTGCACAACGGCTCTTGCAATCTTCCCGTATAATTATTCCAAAACCAGGATTTTTTCTTCAAAAGGCATTTTAGAAGTAATCCAAACTTCGGGTTTACCAATTTGCAGATTTGCTTTGTTTCCCAATAAAATCACTTCGAAGTCTTTATTTTTCATTGCTTCAGATATGGGAAAGTAGAAAGTATAATTCCCATTGTGTACACCATAATGCTCCCAATTATTATAGGCAAAAGAAGGACTTCTATCTGCCGGGCCAATTATTTTTCCTCCCGCACGCATTACGGCAGTCGTATTATCTTCACCATAAGTACCGGGAACCGTTACAGAAAGATAACTATTCCTAGCAATCTCATCCAGGCGAAAGCGCTGTTTCTTGGCAAAAGTTGCCGATGAATCAGTAAAATTTTTAAATAGATTTGATACCCGCCAGTTGGTGGTTTTAACCTTGTTTTGATCTTTATAACCTTGTATTTCAGTAATAGAAAGTGGTGCTTTCTCTAACAAAAGGTAGCGAAAAGATTTGCCCCCGGTGTTTATGCTTACCTTGTTATCCATTTTTGATAATTCAACGCGTTGCCAATTCGTTAAATCGGCCGAAACATAAGCGGGGCATACCTTAAAAGTATCGGGAACAGATTCCAGGACTATTTTATCGATAGTTTGCACCCGGCTAACATCAAGCCGTAGTGCGCCTAAGTACTTGTTGTCTTTTGTATAAATTACTTTATTGGCTTTAAAGGATGTGTTATCATTATTATCGAAAGCAAATTTATCCCATAAACCGAGTTGAATAAATATACTATCTTTAAAAAAAGCATCGCGAGCAGCTTTTACAGCCGGAAATTTAGTCGGACCAGCACGTTCTAATGACCGAACTTCAAGAGCATTGTTATCTAAACCAAAATAGGCTGTCTCATATAAACTCCTGGCATTTGAAGGAACACTGGCAGGCTGCAGCTCTCCAAGTTTTCTATGGGTTGGTTTGGTCAGGGGAGTACCTGAAAATTTTATTTTATAACCGCCTATAATGTTTGAAACAGGTGTACCGTCTAATCTGGCGCTTTTTATTTTCTTGTCTGCCCCTGTAACCGTGATTAAAGAGCTTTTTCCGGGCATTCCCAGCAGCCGAATTTCTACCGGCTTTCCGGGAACATCTTTGATGACTTGATAGTCGACACCTTCTACGGTAAGTTCTTTTTTTGTATCTGCAGTAATGGTAAACATTGCGGCCCGGAAAGGGTCTACATTTACCTCAACCTCGGTGCCGGAGGCATATAATCCTAAAAATCGTTCTGTAGGATGAAACTGGTTAAGCTGAACTTTACCGTTGGTTTTTAAACCTATTGATTCGTCAAGTCTTATTTTATATTTTACAGGGTTCCAGCTTAAGTTCCGTAAGGTGATTATCCTTGAATTGTCGTCTCCACGCGAAACTGCTTTATACCCATATTTAGATTCATCTAACTCTATTCCCTTAATTAAAAGTTTGCTGTTTCTTTTGTGAAAATTATAGATTCGGGCAAGTTTAGGAAATTCCTTATCAGAGAGTAGCCATGGATTGCCGTATACTTCCGGCGCTAAAATCAGGCTCCGGTTAAAAGCCTGTAAAACTAAATCATCGTCCCAATTATCATTTCCCGAAGAAATACAAACTCCATGATCTTCCGTTAGGCGTTGTAAACCGGGAGGTAAACCTCGGTCCATAGTACCCTGCCTGTGGTGGATTGCAGGTAAAGTATTAGATGCATTTACGTCGATGTAGGTTTCCTTGCCTTCCCATAAAAAGGTGGTAGCATGCTTTCTTGCTTCATCGCTTAAAGTAATGCGATGATTTAATAAAATCAGATCCGGACTGTATTTGCGGGCTTCTTTCCAGGTTTCTATAAAATACTTCTCTTTTTCCGGCCGCAGGTTGCTACAGCAGGCATCCATTTTAAACAGGGCCATATTGTAGTCTTTTGTTAAACCGGTGATTAAATTTATTCGCTGCCTGGCTTCTTCTTCAGTATCCCCGTATCCGTCCGGCCCTATCCATAAGCCTAAACGACAGTTAAAAGATTTAGCCGATTGGTATATCTTATCGAATTTATTAGGAAACCTTTCTTTAAACCAAGGCGAAGTGAAACTACCATAGGCAGGCCTACCATCAACAGCGAGGCAATTAGGGCCATTATCAATTACGCCTGCGTCCATTAAAAAAATGTCCAGTTTCATCCCGTAATCGTTATGAAGCCACTTAAAGAAATTAAGACCGCTCAATACCTTGTTTTCGTTAGAGCCGTGCCAGTTTCTATTAATCCAATCGAAATACATGGAACGAGAGGGAGACGATTCATCTGCCCCTGGAAAAACCTTTTCTTGAGCCTGACTATAAAAAGCAACAGCGGTAAATAGAAAGAAAAGTATTAAACGTTTCATCAAATTTGGGTTACGTTGTTAATTCAAATTTTTCGGCTTGTTGCCGGAAGCATTATAATTGATATTACTATTTTCACAAATCGGCTGTAAAAATAATTCGCGGGTTTAAGGAGTATAGTACTACTATTATTGAGCGTTTATTAACTGACTTAACTAATCGGTAACTGCACCGAAAAAGCAAAATTCTGCAATACCCCTAACGAGCAGATGCAAATATATTATAATAAGTGTCATTATGATACTTATAAATAGGGGGAATACCCAGGTATTTATAATATTCTGAGCTAATAGACATCAGGTTATCCTTTTTTGCACCCTTGTGGTGATAATATTTCCTATTGATTAATATTTTATCTGAAAAAAGTTTTAACTTTCCTGTGACATTTATTGGAATCTGTCAACCTAACCTTATCACTTAATTAAATGAAAAAAATTGGTAAAATCATTATTTACATCGTTATCATCTTAGTAGTTCTTGTTGGTGGCTTACTAAGCTTCGTAAAGTTTGGGCTGCCTAATGTGGGTGATGCACCTGAGCTTAAAGTTGATTTAACACCTAAACGTATTGAGCGGGGTAAATATCTGGCCAATAACATAACGGTTTGTATCGACTGCCATTCAACCCGCGACTGGAGTAAATTTTCAGGGCCGTTAACCTCAAGTAAACTTGGTATAGGTGGTGAAAAATTTGGCAAAGAAGCGGGTTTACCGGGGAATATTTATAGCGCCAATATTACACCACACAACCTTGAAAGCTGGTCTGACGGTGAATTATTCAGGGCAATCACAACTGGAGTTAAAAAAGACGGATCGGCTATCTTCCCTATTATGCCATACTCCGCCTATGGAAAAATGGATAAGGAAGATATTTATTCGATCATCGCATATCTTAGGACCTTACCTGCACAACAATCCTCAACTCCCGAAAGAGAACTGGATTTTCCGGTAAACTTCATTGTAAACACCATTCCGGCTAAGGCTGATCTGCAGCCAATCCCTGATACCTCAAAGCATTTAGAATATGGTGCTTACATTGTAAATGCTTCCGCATGTTTTGAATGTCACACCAATGTGAACGATAAAGGCGAACATTTAGAAGGCGTGGATTTTGCAGGAGGCCGGGAATTTACCTTACCTAGTGGATCCGTGTTTACTGCCAATATTACGCCTGACAGAGAAACCGGCATTGGCAAGTGGACCAAAGAGCAATTTGTTGCAAGGTTCAAAGGTTTCGCCGACGCGCACACGATGCAAGATGTAAAAGGCAACGAGTTTCAAACTATTATGCCATGGACTCAATATGGTGGTATGAAAGTTCAGGATCTAGAAGCAATTTACACGTATTTGAAGTCTTTGAAACCGATTAAGAATCAGGTTATCAAGTTTGTTCCTGTAAAAGGGTAAGATTTCTAAAACCCATTGCAATGCTCCCGGCTGACTTAGATTGGCCGGGAATTTTTATAAGACAGCTTCTTAATAATTATAAAGCATTAAACTTAGCCCTCAACGCTGCCAATTTATCAACCTCAACCTCATCTTTTTGAGTTACGCTTCGGGATTCCCTTTTAACCGTCGGCTTACGTTCTAATTTTGGAGCCCTCTCCTCCTCTTTCTTCATTGTTAAAGCAATCCGTTTACGATTAACATCCACTTCCGTAACCGTAACCTCCACTTGCTGATGCACTTTAACCACCTCATTCGGGTCTTTCACAAAACGATTAGCTAACTGGCTTAAATGAACAAGCCCATCCTGATGCACGCCAATATCTACAAATGCTCCAAAATTGGTAATATTAGTAACAATTCCCGGTAGTGTCATTCCCACTTTAAGGTCAGCAATGCTATTAATACCGTCAGTAAAACTAAAAGCCTCGAATTTTTCACGCGGGTCGCGGCCAGGTTTAGCAAGTTCCTGAATAATATCTTTAAGTGTTGGCAATCCAACGGTATCATTTACATACTTCTGTAGCGAAATACTTTTTCGGAGTTGTTCATCCTTAATTAAATCAGCTACGGTACAGTTCAAATCTTTTGCCATTCGCTCAACTAAGCTATAACGCTCAGGATGCACGGCACTAGCGTCCAGAGGATGCTTCGCATTCCTGATTCTTAAAAACCCGGCTGCCTGTTCAAATGCTTTATCACCCAAACGAGGTACCTTTTTCAATAGCTCCCGCGATGCAAAAGCACCATTCTTATTTCTGTACTCAACTATGTTTTGAGCTATTTGCGGACCAAGCCCTGATACATAAGCTAATATCTGTTTAGACGCAGTATTCAACTCAACGCCCACCGCATTTACACAACTCATCACCGTATCGTCTAAAGATGTTTGAAGTTTATTCTGGTCAACATCATGCTGGTATTGTCCCACTCCTATCGATTTCGGGTCGATTTTTACAAGCTCTGCTAAAGGGTCTGTTAACCTGCGCCCAATTGAAACAGCTCCCCTTACGGTGATGTCTTTATCCGGAAACTCTTCGCGTGCCACGTCCGAAGCAGAATATATAGACGCACCACTTTCGTTAACCATAACTACCATAACATCAGGTAATTTAAGACTTTTGATAAAAGCTTCAGTTTCTCTTCCTGCAGTTCCATTTCCGATGGCAATTGCTTCAACTGCATGTTTCTTCACTAAAAAGCTTACTGTTTTTTCAGCCTCAGCTATTCCCCCGGCTCCTGTATGAGGAAAAATGTTTGTATTCTCAATCAGCTGCCCTTGTTCATCCAGACATACCACTTTGCATCCGGTTCTGAACCCGGGGTCTATCGCCATAACCCGTTTTTGCCCCAACGGAGCAGCTAGTAATAACTGACGCGCATTCTCGGCAAACACCCTGATTGCTTCTTCATCAGCTTTTTTCTTTGTAAATACACGTATTTCTGTTTCCAGAGATGGCTTCAATAATCTTTTATAAGCATCCGCCACAGCGATTTTAACCTGTTGGGCCAAGGCATTATTCGCCTTGATAAACATTCGTTCCAGCATCGAAACAGCTTCATCCGCAGGCGGCGAAATATCCAGCGACAACACTAATTCCTTCTCACCACGACGCATGGCAAGAATCCGGTGAGAGGGCGCAGTTTTAACCACCTCCGTCCATTCAAAGTAATCGCGATATTTGATTCCGGCTTCTTCCTTCCCAGGAATTACACGGCATTCAAAAACACCTTTATCTAAAAAAAGCTTCCTGATTACAGCTCTGGCTTCGATATGCTCGCTAACTGTTTCTGCTATAATATCCCTCGCTCCGGCCAATGCTTCTTCTAAATTAGCTACTCCTTTTTCGAAATTGATATACTTAGTGGCTTCTGCTGTTAAATCTATACTACCTTGTTCAATTAGTATATTAGCCAAAGACTGCAAACCCTTTTCCTTTGCAACGCCTGCCCGGGTTTTTCGTTTAGGGCGAAACGGCAGATAAATATCTTCAAGTAAACTAAGTGTAGTAGCGGCATTTAAAAGTTTTGCAAGCTCAGGACTTAGCTTTTCCATCTCTGTTAAAGATTTAAAAATGGCTTCACGTCGCTTGTCCAGTTCCTTTAATTGTTCAACTCTGTCGCGTATGGCGGCAATTTGAACTTCATCAAGGCTGCCTGTCAATTCCTTTCGATATCTTGATATAAATGGCACTGTTGCCCCCTCTTCCAATAAACTTATCGCAGCCAGAACTTGCCTTTCGTTTATAGACAGTTCATTTGCAATCTGTTTTGAATATTTATTTGTACTCTCCATATAATTTGTCAGCATTGCGAATTTGGACTTATAAGCCGATAATTCAAAAAATGCTTATCAACATACGAGTACTTACGGGCGGGGCAATTGGATTAGCCGTGAAATCCGGGCGGGTGGGGCTGGAAAGAAATGGGGTCAAGGCTGTTTTGTCTGTGTAGTGGAAGCATATTTCTTTTCTTGACTTTATTTATAAGTATTGAATATTTATCTGGTATAAATGAGATCGCTTCGCTAAGTATTGCCTACTTTTTGTTAAGAAAAAAGTGGCTGCCCCCGCGGCAGAGAGCGGACAACATATTTGGACGTGTCCCTTTGGGTCGGGCTATTCGCTACAAGTCCTCGCCATTCGTGCCTCATGGCTGTGGGCTTTTCGCTTCTATCCCTCACGTTACCCACAATACGCTCAAAACAGCGTTGGCACTAAATAAAGCCAAGATTCTATAAGACAAACAATTTAATAGAAATTAAATTATCACTTAAGCGTGCAATACTTGAACGCAAAACATCTTAATAAAAAAAACTATAATTTAGCCCCTTCATAAACCAGTATGTCAGCAACTTTAAAAGAACAATTCCAAGCGTTTTTTGGGCAGGAAAGCAAGAATACATTTTTTGCTCCTGGCAGGGTTAATCTAATTGGCGAGCACATTGATTATAATGGTGGATTAGTAATGCCATGCGCCATTACCTACGGTACTACTTTATTAACCGCTCCCAATAGCGAAGGTATTTTTCGTTTCCGCAGCACCAATTTTTCGGAAACGCTCGACATTCCGGTTCAGGAGTTTTATGAAAAAACTGGCAGCTCATGGTTTAATTATCCATTGGGAGTATTGCATAACTTTATCAAGCAGGGAAAGAAAGTAGCAGGACTTGATATGCTGTTTTACGGAAATTTGCCGATTGGCTCAGGGCTTTCTTCTTCAGCTTCTTTAGAAATAGTTACAGCTTATGCTTTTAATACGATTTTTAAAGCTGGTTTATCAAAACTCGAATTGGTACTTCTAGGCAAAAAAGTTGAGAATGAGTTCATTGGCGTAAACTCTGGCATTATGGACCAGTTCGCCGTAACATTCGGCGAAAAAGACAAGGCTTTAAAATTAAATTGTGAAACCTTGGATTATCAGGCAGTGAATAGCAATTTAGGAGACCACCTTTTAGCTATTATCAACACAAACAAACCTCGTAAGCTTGCTGAGTCAAAATATAACGAACGCGTTGGCGAGTGTCAGACCGCATTAAACGCCTTGCAAAAAGAATTGAGCATTAATAATCTGTGCGATATCAATTCTGAAACTTTCGAGCAGCATAAACATCTTATCGAAGACACAACAGTGAGAAATCGTGCGAAACATGTTGTTGAAGAAAACGACCGCGTTGAACTTGCCGCTGTTGCGCTGGCCGAGAACAGGTTAAAAGATTTCGGAAATCTGATGTATTCTTCCCATGACTCTTTAAAGAATCTTTACGAAGTTTCGGGTAAGGAACTGGATACAATAGTCGAGTTTTGTCTGAAATATCCTGAAGTAACTGGTGCAAGAATGACTGGAGCAGGTTTCGGAGGCTGCGCAATTGCCTTGGTTAAAAAAGATTATTATGAAGATTTCAGTTCTGAAATCACAAAATATTATACTGAGAAAATTGGGTACGCACCATCAGTTTACAACTCCGAAATAGGCGGAGGAGTGAGTGAAATTTGATGTGGACAATGCGATGAAGTTAAAACTCGATGAGCTGAATCGCGTTAGCGTTGAAGAATTCAAAAAACAGGAGAAACTCCCTGTTGTAATGATTCTGGATAGCGTACGAAGCTTGCACAATGTTGGTTCTATATTCCGCACCTCCGATGGATTTTCAGTAGAAAAAATCTATTTATGTGGCATTACAGGCCAGCCGCCACATCGGGAAATAGAAAAAACAGCCCTAGGCGCCACACAAGCTATTGATTGGTGCTACTATGAAGATATTTCAGTAGCTATTGAAGATTTACGCAATGAGGGTTATCGGATTATTGCTATTGAACAAGCTAAAAACAGCAGTCAACTTCATAAATTCAGGCCCTTATCGAATCATAAATATGCTCTCATATTTGGAAATGAGGTGAACGGCGTCTCGGATGAAGCAATGGCTTTGATAGACGAATGCATTGAAATTCCCCAATTTGGAACAAAGCATTCTTTCAACATCGTAATATCTGCAGGAATTGTGCTTTGGGATTTTTTCGCTAAGCTTAATTTGAAATACTAAATTGAAGCGCAATATGGTTTAATATTGATATCAGCGAGATGTATAATTACAATATCAAAAAAGCTCTGGAACTGTTTGAGGAAATCTTCAGTGAAAATCTGGAATCAACTCAGATACAGTGGATTTGTGATAAATCACATACCTTTTCAACAGACGGAAATGTGACGGCCTTTTTTACTGCTTTCACCGCTGGACCAAGGTTCGTTGGAAAAAAGCCATTATCAATTAATCAAAAACAAAAAGCTGAAATAGATTCAATTAAAAAAGGTTTTACACTAACTAATTATACATCCGACCACCTGGCCAGGCTTTGGTTCCTGTTACACTTTCCCATGGAAGACGAAGAACATTACGTTCAATCGATAGATAGACTTTTTCCTTCGGCGGAGATGAATGAGTTGGTGGCGCTATACTCGGCTTTGCCTTTGCTGGCGTATCCCGAAAGGTGGAAATTTAGATGTACAGAAGGGATACGAAGCAATATTGGTTCTGTTCTCGAGTCTGTCATTTGCAATAACCCCTACCCATCTGAATATTTAAATGAAGAAGAGTGGAACCAACTGGTGTTAAAGGCATTTTTTACGGAAAAGCCAATAAATCAGATAGTTGGATTAGATAAGCGGGCAAATCAACGTTTAGCAGACACCTTATCAGACTTTGCGCACGAACGGTGGGCGGCGGGCCGCACGATAAATCCACTTGCATGGCGTTTGGTGGGACCGTATTTAAATGAATCTCTTTTTCAGGATATTATTAAAATTTCTAAAAGCGGAAACGATGTAGAGAGACAGGCCGCGGCTCTTGCATGTGCCCAAAGCAATTATGTAACTGCGAAAGAGTTATTGAATTCCAATCAGGACTTAAAAACCGCGATTGACAAAAATGAACTAACCTGGCAAATTATTGCTAAAAATGCCGGCGTTTAAAATAGTAAGATTATGTGTTCAAATCATAACATAAACAACCGGGTAGACGAAGGTCAGAAACAGGTTCCTTTAGATTTATCTGGCATCAAAGACATGAAGTTCTTTGACCCGCACGTTCACATGACATCGCGAACCACCGATGATTATCAGGCTATGGCCGATGCCGGCGTGGTAGCATTAATTGAGCCTGCCTTCTGGCTTGGGCAGCCTCGTACCGGAGTTGATACATTTAAAGATTATTACAGCAGCTTAGTTGGTTGGGAACGATTTCGGTCCTCGCAATTCGGTATTAAGCATTATTGCACCATAGGCCTAAACTCGCGTGAAGCGAATAATGAAAAACTTGCTGAACAAGTGATGGAAATTTTGCCATTATTCGTCTATAAGGAAGGCGTAGTCGGAATTGGTGAGATTGGTTACGATGACCAGACTCCGGCTGAAGATAAATACTATCGCTTGCAGCTTGAGCTAGCCAAGGAAGCCAGTCTTCCTGTACAAGTTCATACGCCCCACAGAGACAAGAAAAAAGGCACCCAGCGCAGCATGGATGTCGCTATTGAGCATGGTTTGTCCCCTTACTCGGTAATCATCGACCACAATAACGAGGAAACGGTTAAAGAGGTTCTTGACCGCGGATTTTGGGCGGCCTTTACCATTTACCCTTTTACCAAAATGGGGAATGAGCGAATGGTAGAGATAGTTAAGCAATACGGTTCGGAAAGAATCATGATTAACTCCGCTGCCGATTGGGGAATAAGCGACCCTCTTGCTGTACCTAAAACCGCAGCTTTAATGAAATCTCAAGGCATTGATATAAAAGCCATTGAGTTGGTGACTTATCGAAATGCCATTACCGCATTCGCGCAAAGCGGACAAATTGATGAAGCCGACTTTGTAAAAACTAAAGACATCGACCAAAGTCAGAAGTTTGAAGGTAATACAGTCTTGAGAGGCGGACAACAACCCAGAATAGACAAATCTTCTATTATTATCAGATAAAGATTGAGCAAATTAACCGCATTTTTAAGATTAACTCGTCCGGCTAATATCGTAACTTCAGTTGCCGATATTCTGGCCGGAATTGCTATATCTGGTTTTTTTACACATGGAATATTTCATAACCGCACTTATGCTGACGTCGTCCTGTTGTGCCTTGCTACTGTAGGCTTGTATGGCGGAGGTATTGTTTACAACGATATTTTTGATGCAGAGCTTGATAAAATTGAACGACCGGAAAGGCCCATTCCAAGTGGGATTATTACCCTAAAGGAAGCAACTATTTTCGGAAGCTTGTTATTATTGGGAGGTATCATTTGCGCCTCGATGGTGGGGTTTTACCCGGGTATTCTCGCCGTGCAAATAACTGTTTTTGCACTTACGTATGATAAATGGGGCAAGCATCATTCCTGGATCGGACCAATAAATATGGGCATTTGCCGTGGATTGAATCTGTTATTAGGAATTAGCATCCTGGGCCTATCCTTAGAAAAAGCATGGTTCGTGTTTTTTGTACCCTTAATTTATATTGCTTCTATTACTATGATAAGTCGTGGCGAAGTACACGGCGGTAAGAAGACAACCTTACAGGTAGCGGCTCTGCTTTATAGTGGAGTGATTGCGATAATTCTATTTCTTGCTTATCAAATGGAGCACGTTTTACCAGCACTACTATTTTTACTCCCGTTCGCCTGGTTCATTTTCAAACCTTTAAGCAGGGCAATGAAAGAACCTATTGGGAAGAATATAGGAAAAGCCGTTAAAGCGGGTGTAATAGCCCTAATTCTGATGGACGCCGCATGGGCCGCCGCATTCGGTGCGTATTATGCAGCATTTTTCATTGCTTTGCTACTACCCTTATCAGTAAAACTAGCTAAAATCTTTGCAGTAACATGACGGTTATAGAAAGCCTTTATAACGCTTTTTGACTAGATTTACGTTTTGTCTTTTATAACCGGCTCTGCACGAGGGTCAATTCATTTATGGATTTTTTACAACAATCATTTAGTGTAAAGTTCGAGTATAAAGTTTTTTTTACCACTGGGCTTTTCAATATTTCGAACGCACTTTTTTCCGATTTCTTAAAAGCGAGAAGCAACGAGAGTAGTGTTCAAAAAATACTTTTTGTGGTTGACGATGGTGTGAACAACAGTCACCCAACATTACTTCAAGAAATCAAAGCTTATTTCGACTACTTTAAAAACGTAACCTTAATTCCTGAAATACTTGTTTTGCCCGGCGGCGAGCGCGCTAAAAATGACCAGGGTCTTTTGGACGAAATCATAGATGCGGTAAATAGAAATGGCGTAGACAGGCATTCTTACCTCGCCGCAATTGGTGGCGGCTCCATCATCGACCTGGCTGGTTACGCCGCCGCAATCTCTCATCGCGGCATCAATCATATCCGTATTCCTACAACGGTTTTGTCGCAAAATGACTCGGGCGTGGGCGTAAAAAACGGTGTAAATTATTTAGGAAAAAAGAATTTCCTGGGAACATTTGCCCCTCCTGTTGCTGTATTTAACGACTCAGATTTTTTAGCAACATTATCTGATAGAGACTATCGCTCTGGAATTTCAGAAGCAGTTAAAGTTGCATTAATCAAAGATGCGGCCTTTTACGACTGGCTTGAAGACAATGCAACCGCCCTCGTACAGCGGCAACAACCTGCGATGGAGTACCTGATTAAACGCTGCGCAGAACTACACATTCAGCATATCGCCAGCGCCGACCCTTTTGAAACCGGATCGGCACGACCTTTGGATTTTGGTCATTGGAGCGCACATAAGCTCGAGCAGTTGACAAATTTCGAGGTGTATCATGGTGAGGCTGTTGCGATTGGAATTGCCTTAGATACCGTGTATTCAAATCTGAAAGGATTAATCTCCAGAGAAGATTGCGAGAGGATTATAAAACTTCTATTACAATTAGGGTTCGAAATTACTCATCCACTTCTCCAGGTTGAAGGAAACGACAGTCCTATATTGAAAGGTTTACAAGAATTCCAGGAGCATCTTGGAGGTAAGCTTACCATAACGCTACTTACCGCTATTGGCAAGGGGCAGGAAGTTCATGAGATGGATTACAACCTAATCAAGGAAGCAAGTAGCCATTTACAAACCGTTCAACTCGCCTTTCAAAACTAATATGTTAACAGCAAACGGGCACCTAAGCTATTGCAGCAACATTCACGCTGGGGAAAGCTGGAAAGACCACTTTGAAGCTTTAAAAGTTAACTTTCCGAAGATTAAAAATGCCATCTCCCCAAATCAGGCAATGGGCATTGGGTTGCGGTTATCAAATATTGCCAGTCTGGAAATTATTCAGGATGACAATTTAATGGAGTTTAAAACCTGGCTTCAGCAGGAAAAAGCTTATGTTTTTACCATGAACGGTTTCCCTTATGGGGGATTTCATCACACAAGGGTAAAAGACCAGGTTCATGCACCAGACTGGACCACAATTGACCGTGTTGCCTACGCGAAAAGGCTGTTGGATGTTTTGCTCCAACTATTGCCCTCAGGTATGGATGGAGGCATTTCGACGTCTCCGCTAACCTACCGGTACTGGTTTAATCAATCACAAGAAGAGTTATTAAATGCCAGAAAGACGGCCACACTTAACATTCTCGAAGTAGTTATACACCTGGCTAAAATCAAAAATGAAACCAGCACGGTACTTCATCTAGATATTGAACCAGAACCAGACGGGCTTCTGGAAACCGGCCAGGAATTTATAGACTGGTTCGAGAATGATTTATTGGTCGAAGGCATATCAGTGATTGCCCAAACTTTCAATGTATCTGACATGGAAGCCGAGACAATCATCAAAGAGCACCTGCGCTTATGCTACGATATTTGCCACTTTGCTGTGGGATATGAGTCTCACCAGGAAGTTTTAACTCAACTGAAAAGCAAAGGCATTTTGGTGGGTAAAATTCAAATCAGCGCAGCTCTAAAAGCCTTAGTAAACAGCTTTGCTGATAGAAATCAATTAAAGGAGGCTTTCACCGGATACAATGAATCTACGTACCTCCATCAGGTGGTTGCGAGAAAAAACAATGGCAGTTTTATCCGTTATCCGGATTTACCGGAAGCATTGAACGATGCCGAAAACGCGTCAGTTGAAGAGTGGCGGGCGCACTTCCATGTTCCACTATTTTTAGAAGACCTTGGCATTTTGAAAACCACTCAGTCGGATATCACGGAGCTTTTAAATATTCATAAACAACATCCTTTTACCAATCATTTGGAAGTTGAAACCTATACCTGGGAGGTGTTGCCAGATGCCTTAAAACTACCCATACATGAATCGATTATTCGGGAACTGGACTGGGTGAAAAACGTCTTAGCTTAAACACATGCAGAAAACAGTTGTAATAGATGTCGTTGGCTTGTCTTCCTCCGTAATTGGTGAGCATACGCCATTTCTTAAAAAATACATCTCTGGGAGGCATTTACAAACCATTACGCCAATGCTTCCGGCAGTTACAACTGCAGTTCAATCCACTTACATAACCGGAAAGACACCTACGGAACACGGAATTGTAGGCAATGGCTGGTATGACCGTGAAGATTGCGAAGTAAAATTCTGGAAGCAATCTAATAAACTGGTTCGTGGAGAAAAAATCTGGGATGCAGCTAAAAAACTAGACCCAAAATTCACCTGCTCAAAAATGTTTTGGTGGTACAATATGTATTCCTCAGCAGATTATTCCCTTACTCCTCGTCCAAATTACCTGGCAGATGGCCGGAAAATGCCCGATTGCTATTCTCATCCTGCTGAACTGCGGGATGAGCTTCAGGAAAAGCTTGGACAGTTTCCGCTCTTTCAGTTCTGGGGGCCTGGTGCAAACATCAAATCGACCAGATGGATAGCTGATGCTTCTATGTTAACGGATGATAAGTACGACCCGACTCTAACTTTAATTTATCTTCCTCACCTGGATTATTGCCTGCAAAAGTTCGGTCCGGACTTTTCAAAAATCTCCCAGGAATTACGAGAGGTTGACAAAGTCATTGAGGATCTGGTTACTTTCTATGAAAAGAAAAAGGCAAAAATTATAATTCTTTCAGAATATGGAATTTCACCAGTGACTCAACCAATTCATCTGAACAGGATACTGAGAGAGAAAGGGCTTTTAGGGATTCGTACTGAGAGAGGCTTGGAATTATTGGATGCCGGTGCTTCTCAAGCATTCGCTGTTGCTGATCACCAGATTGCACATATCTATATCAATGATTTTTCAATCAAAGAACAGGTCCGGCAAATACTGGAAAGCACGATCGGTGTAGAATTGATTTTGGACAAAAAGGAACAAGCTAGTTATGGCATCGATCATGAAAGATCCGGAGACTTTGTGGTGATGGCGAACGAGGCCAGTTGGTTCACCTATTACTTCTGGCTGGATGATACCAAAGCACCTGATTATGCCCGTTCTGTAGACATCCACAAAAAGCCTGGTTATGACCCTGTTGAGATGTTTATGACCTCAAAAGCCCGAGCAGGATATAAACTAATGCGTAAAAAATTTGGCTTTAGATATGTAATGGATGTTATTCCGCTCGATGCAAGTTTGATTAAAGGCTCGCATGGGAGGATTAATACTGGAAAAGAATATGCGCCGGTACTGATTACACAAGAAAAGCACACCCAGACCGAACTTCCCGCCACTGATGTTTATGGCGTGATATGGAAACACTTGATAGGACACAACTATTGAGTGCAACAATACTGGATATCTGTATGCGAAAGTCACTTTCGGGCAATAAGCATATTTGGCCGATAAGGACATGAAAAAAATCATACTCATAATTTTAGGGATTGGATTTTTAAGCTATCTAGGGCTATACATCTATTTTTACTCCATCCAGGACGACCGATTTAAATCAGTGAAGTTGGCCAAGTACCACAAGTTTAAGTTTGAAGAAAAATTTGAGGAATTAACTTTCAATACAAAAGACGGAGGAGAGCTTAATTCACTTCTTTTTAAAGCAGAAAATTCACGAGGAGTAGTTTGCTTTTGGAAAGGGAATGGAGGTAATCTTCAAAATTGGGGACAAATCGCTTCTCAATTTTTGAAATACAATCTTGATATAATTATAACAGATTACAGAGAGCACGGAAAAAGTAAAGGAGCTATTACTATAAGCAACTTTTATTCAGACTCACAGATTATATACGATTTTCTAAAGACCAAGTATCCAGAGAACCAAATTCTAATAGTTGGATACTCATTAGGGACAAACATTGCGTCACACTTAGCGGCAGACAACAAACCAGCAATGACCGTATTAATTGATCCCAAAGAAAAATTTGCCGACAAATTCTTACAAGCGTGCTTTTTCTCTTTTTTTAATATTACCAGATTTCCATTTCGGACGGACCTGGATATCACCAAGATAAGCACACCGTTGATTATTATAACTGGCACAAAAAGCGACCTTTATAGTGATGCAATCAAATTAAAGAAACTATTAAACGAGAAAGATAAATTTATTGAAATACCAGGGGCGGATCATCGAACAATTTTAGGGCATAAAGAAACCGATAAAACTTTCAGTCTCTATTTGCAGAATAGCCTCTCAAAGTCCTTGCATTAGTTCGTGTCTGCCCACCCGAAACGAGCCAATAAACTAGTTAAGAAGAACCATGATGATGATTTTACTGAGAGTTAAAGAATGTTAAATCTTTAAAAAACCCTATTCATACTTCTAGCTTTGAGGCTATACTCAAATCAATGAAGTTAATATCACTTTGTCTTCTCATAGCTCTTTCATGGAATATTTACGCTCAGCAAGCATATAAAGCGGGCTTCAAAACGTTTGTTTTCACCGATTCAAGTCGTGTTTATAAGCCAAATACCTCCATTCCAGAAAAACTGCATTTCCGTTCAGTTGAACTGGATATCTGGTATCCATCACAGAATAATAGCACAACGCAAATGCTTTTCAGAGACTTTCTAAAACTCTTTGAACAAAGGGCGACGCTGTATGAAGATAAAAAAGACTATTCTGGCTTAACAGAAGAACTTGCCGAGCTCTTTACTACAGAGTTAGGATTTGTAAAGGGAAGTGGCAAAAAGCTTCTGAATATCCAGACGAACAGTTATAAAAATCTAAAATCCCTTAAAGAAAAGAAACCACTCATACTTTATATGGCAGGTTCTAACGGGATGGGATTTGAAAATTATAAACTTCTCGAAACCTTGGCTCAAAACGGATACGTAGTGGTTTCAATCTGGTCTGTTGGCAGATATCCGGGTAATATGACTAATAATAAACTTGATATGATGGAGCAAGTTTATGATGCCGAAGCTGCTATTAAAGTGCTTGAAAAGCAGAACGAACTGGCTATTAATTTCGATAGAGTTGGAATTATTGGTTGTAGCTGGGGAGGAATGAGTGCCTCAGTTTTCAATACAAGAAATCCACGGGTGAAAGCCATGGTATCGCTTGACGGAACCGAAACCCACTATTTTGGAGAAGATGAAAAAAGCGACGATAGTATAACTGAAATTCATAACTCAAATATTCTTAAACCTGAATCACAACCTATCTCCTATTTCTACCTCGAAAGCAACGACAAATTCAACGACTTTATCCCTTCCGGGGAGTACAACTATTATAAAAAAATGCGATCCAGCAAATACTACCTGCGTGTTCTAAACAGCAAGCATGGGGACTTTTTATGTATCCCTTCAATAATAAACGCTTCGCAGAACTCTGTTGAAACCTATAATACAATAACAAAAAGTTCTCTCACGTTTTTCAATTCAAATTTGAAGAACGAGGGAAGATTCGACTCTTATTATACCCAACTGCTAAATTCAAAATCGCTTTTTTTCAAGCCTTTTGAGCTTAGAGCTATTGAAAATAAAGTTACTCTAAAAGGTAACGTAACAGATAAGTCAACAGAACTTCCGCTGCCTTATGTGAATGTGGGCACTAAGAAAAGCGAAATTGGAACAGTAACTAATGAAGGCGGTGAATTTGAACTTAAGCTACCACATAATCTTAATGATACTGTACGGATTTCAATGATTGGCTATAAGGCTCAAGCGTTTCCAACTGTGGAATTACTTGGTGAAGGTAAATTATTAATCAAGCTCGAAAAGGATAGTAAGCAACTTAAAGAAGTGGTTATAACTGCTAAAAAAACAAGATTGAAAACCATTGGAAATAAAACTACCTCAAAATTTCTTAGCACCGGCTTCGGGTACAACCAGTTGGGGGCAGAAATGTGTATTAGAATTAACATCAGAAAAAAGCCAACATTTGTAAATGCCTTTAACTTCAATATCTCGTATAATAGATTAAGTTCCGATGCCTTGTTCAGACTCAATATTTACAACATAAATAATGGGAAACCTAAGGATAATATCTTAAATGAAAACATCACCATACCGATCTCAGCAAGGCAAACCGGTTTAATTTCAGTTGATTTAAAACCTTATAATATTGTCTTAGATGAGGATGTAATGGTCTCTATAGAATGGCTGAAGAATGAAAAAGAGACCAAAAAAGGGGAAGCTATATTTTTCTCTTTGGGATTATTCTCAGGAGGGACTTTCGTTAAACCCTCAAGTCAGGGCAAAATGAAAAAACACAGCAGTATGGGGGTCGGATTTAATTTGGATGTTAGGTATTAATTCGATGTGTAGCTGCCTCGGTTTGATTCTATCGTTTTCAGGGGCTATAGAAATGTTCATCTAACTTTTTACTGACAAATGCTGCTTAAATGGGTAGATGGTCCATTCTTGCTACAAAATAAAAGATCCCGCTTCAATGAAGCAGGATCCTCAATTACAACTTTCTATTTTCTAGAACGCATACATACTCTCCGCATCCTTACTTTCCAACGCAGTAAACCCGTTCAAATACTGATCAACTTTTCTCGCAGCTTCTCGTCCTTCAGAAATAGCCCAAACTACTAAAGACTGCCCTCTTCTCATATCCCCTGCAGCGAAGACTTTGTCAACGCTGGTTTGATAAGCGCCCTCTTTCGCTTTTACATTTCCGCGCTCATCGAACTCAACACCTAGTTGCTCTAATAATCCCGCTTTTTGCGGATGAAGGAAGCCCATTGCCAGGAATGCGTATTGAGCAGGAAGTTCACGTTCTGTACCAGCAACTTCAGAAAATTTCAGCGGACGACCAAGGAAGTCTGTTTCCCATTCTACATCAACTATTTTAATTGCTTTTAGATTACCCTTTCCATCACCAATAAACTCCTTCGTATTTACACCCCATGAACGGTGACAGCCTTCTTCGTGAGAACTGGTTGTCTTTAAAAGCATGGGATAAGTTGGCCATGGCATAGCCTCTGTACGATCTTTCGGAGGGTTAGGCATAAGCTCAAACTGTGTAATCGATTTTGCCTTTTGGCGATTAGATGTTCCTACGCAATCAGAACCTGTATCTCCCCCTCCTATTACAATTACATCCTTACCTTCCACGTATATTTCTTCTGTAGTATAAGCTTCGTTACTTACGCGCTGGTTGCTCTGTTTCAAAAATTCCATCGCATAGTAAACGCCTTTTAATTCACGTCCCGGTACAGGGAGATTACGTGGAACAGTAGAGCCACCGGATAAAACTACAGCGTCAAAGCTGCGCATGATATCGTCTCCACTAATGTCTTTTCCTACTTCAGTATTAAATTTAAAGATAACACCATCTTCTTCCATTAATTTCACTCTGCGTTCAACAACCCATTTTTCAAGTTTGAAATCGGGAATACCGTAGCGCAGCAAACCACCAGCCTGAGCATCGCGCTCAAATACGGTTACCGTATGGCCGGCTTTATTCAATTGTGCCGCTGCAGCTAAACCCGCAGGACCAGAACCTATCACCGCAACCGTTTTCCCTGAACGGATAAACGGAGCTTTCGATACAACCAAGCCTTTCGCAAACGCGATTTCAATTATATGCTTTTCAATTTCTTCAATGGCGACCGCAGGCTTATTTATTCCTAGTACACATGCGGATTCACATGGTGCCGGGCAAATTCTTCCGGTAAACTCAGGGAAATTGTTTGTCGACGATAAAATGCGATAAGCCTCTTCCCAATTTTCTTTATATACAGCATCGTTGAATTCGGGAATGATGTTTCCCAGCGGACAACCATTATGACAAAACGGGATCCCGCAATTCATACAACGTGCAGATTGCTCATTCAGCTTTTCTTCTGTATAAGTTCCTACAAATTCTTTGTAATCATTCACACGCTCTTCAGGAGATCTTTTTTTAGGAAGCTCTCTCGCGTATTCCTTAAATCCTGTAACTTTTCCCATATTTAATTAACCTGTTGAAATTGTGCGTGTTGTAATACTTTTTTATACTCTTTAGGGAACACCTTGATGAATTTACTTCTCTCATCACTCCAGTTGTTCAAAAGTTTCTGAGCCAGCTGGCTTTGAGTTAATTGAGTATGCGTGCGTAATAAAGCGTTTATCTGCTCCTCATCAGTTGTGCTTAACGGATCAAGGTCTACCATTTCAGGATTGCAGTTATCTGCAAACGTACCGTCCAGATCGTAAATCCATGCGATACCACCACTCATACCCGCAGCGAAATTTCTTCCGGTTTTACCGAGAATTAAAGCACGACCGCCGGTCATATACTCGCAACCATGATCGCCAACACCCTCTACCACGGCGGTAGCACCGGAGTTACGAACGGCAAAACGCTCACCTGCTTGTCCGCGAACGAAAAGTTCGCCTGATGTAGCACCGTAAAGAGCAACGTTACCAATAATGATGTTATTCTCCGGAACTAAAGTGCTTGAAGAAGATGGATATATTGCCAGTCGTGCTCCTGATAAGCCTTTTCCGACGTAATCATTAGCTTCACCTTCTAATTCGAAAGTAATTCCTTTCGCTGCAAAAGCACCAAAACTTTGTCCGGCAGAACCGCTGAATTTAAAATTGATTGTATTATCTGGTAAACCTGCACCCTGGTAACGTTTAGAAACTTCGTTTGATAGAAGTGTACCTAATGTACGATCAGTGTTCTTCAATTCAAAGTTGGCAAACACTGGAGTTTTATTTTCTAATGCTTGTTGTGCATGCTCAACTAATTTCCAATCCAAAATGGCAGCCATTCCATGATCTTGAGATTCGCTGTTATAAAGCGTTTGTTTAGACGGATTGGTAACCGGATAGAGGATAGCTGATAAGTCAACCGTTTTCGCCTTCCAGTGTTTATTACCTTCTCTTGCCTTAAGGAATTGGGCACGTCCCACCATATCATTAATGGTTCTGAAACCAAGATCAGCCATTATTTCGCGCAGCTCTTCTACTATAAAATGGAAAAGATTCACGATATGCTCCGGCTTGCCGCTGAATAATTTGCGTAAATCGGGATCTTGGGTAGCAACGCCTACCGGACAGGTATTTAAATGACACTTACGCATCATAATACAACCACCTGCTACAAGTGCCGCAGTTGCAACACCCCATTCTTCAGCTCCCAATAATGTCGCTATCGCGATATCACGCCCAGTTTTCAACTGACCATCTGCCTGAAGAACCACACGGCTTCTCAACTGATTTCTTACAAGGGTTTGATGAGCTTCGGCCAAGCCTAACTCAAATGGTAAACCGGCATGTTTGATTGAACTAATCGGAGATGCTCCGGTTCCACCATCGTAGCCTGCAATCAGAATCACATCGGCATGGGCTTTAGCAACTCCTGCCGCGATAGTACCTACTCCTGCTTTTGATACCAGCTTAACATTGATTCTAGCATCACGGTTAGCATTCTTCAAATCAAAAATCAGCTGTGCTAAATCTTCGATTGAATAAATATCGTGGTGCGGAGGAGGAGAAATCAAACCTACGCCTGGTGTTGAATGACGAACTTTTGCAATCCAGTCATCAACTTTATGTCCCGGTAACTGACCACCTTCGCCTGGCTTCGCTCCCTGAGCCATTTTAATTTGAAGCTCATCAGCATTGGTAAGGTAATATGAGGTTACACCAAAACGTCCCGAAGCAACTTGTTTAATTGAAGAACGCATTGAATCGCCATTAGGCAATTTCTCATAACGCATCTCATCTTCACCGCCTTCACCTGTATTACTTTTACCACCTACCCTATTCATCGCGATAGCTAAAGTGCTGTGCGCTTCGTGAGAAATGGAACCGAAAGACATTGCTCCGGTTGCAAAACGTTTTAAAATTGACTCTGCAGGTTCAACTTCCGACAGAGGAACTGGCTCACGATGATGTGCGAAGTCTAATAATCCACGCAACGTGTACATCTTTTCGCCCTGCTCATTGATAGCTTTAGCGTAGTTCTTATAAATCGAATAATCGCCTGTACGGGTAGCCTGCTGAAGCAAGTGTACTGTTTGCGGGTTAAATAAATGCGCTTCTCCGCGACGCTTCCATTGATAAATTCCGCCTTCAGCCAATAATTGTTCTTCGGCTTTTGAATAGATAAAGCCGTGATTATGCTTAAAGATCGTTTCTTTAGCAATCTCATCTAAGCCTAAACCACCTATCCGGGTAACCGAACCGCAGAAATATTTGTCTACAACTGATTTGTTGATACCAAGGATTTCAAAAATTTGAGCACCGTGATATGACTGCAGCGTTGAAATTCCCATTTTCGAGAAAATCTTAAGCAAACCGTCGCAAACCGACTTGATGTAATTTTTTGATAAGTATTTAAATTCTAAAGAGCTTTCAAGCTTCCCTTCTTCCTTTAAAGCATAAATAGTCTCCAGAGCCAGATAAGGATTGATTGCCGAAGCACCAAAACCAAGAAGACATGCAAAATGATGAACTTCCCATACATCTCCAGCTTCTACTACTAAACCAACCTGACCGCGGAAGCCTTTCTTAATCAAATGATGATGAACAGCTGAAACAGCAAGTAATGAAGGAATCGGAGCATGCTGAGAATCAACCGCTCTATCTGATAAAATTAGAACCTCAAAGCCGTCATTAACAGCGTCTTCAGCATAACGGCATAACCTTTCTAAACCACTTTGAAGTGAACCAGGCTGACCATCAGCTTTAAAATAGGTTTGAAGCGTTTTGGCATTGAACATTCCTGTATCAATACTTCTCAACTTTTCGAGCTCAAGATTAGTAAGAATTGGCTGCTGTAAGGCAACGCAGTGGCAATGCATCTTATCTTCATCGAAAAGATTACCGTTGCTGCCAATAAAAGTTGATAAACTCATTACCATTCGCTCGCGAATCGGGTCGATTGGAGGATTGGTTACCTGAGCAAAAAACTGCTTAAAATAGCTTGAAAGATGTTGAGGACGATCTGACAAAACAGCCAAAGGAACGTCGGTACCCATAGAACCAATCGGCTCTTTTCCATCAACCGCCATAGGCTTGATGATAATTTCGATATCCTCACGGGTGTACCCGAAAACCTGCTGATATTTTAATACCGCATCTTTGGATAGATTGGTAAAGGCAACGCGTGGCTCAGGAAGCTCTTCAAGTCTGATTTTATAATTTTCAAGCCATTCGCCGTAAGGCTGACTTGATGCAATTTTAGTTTTTATTTCTTCATCAGTAATGATCTTACCTTCTACAAGGTCTACTAAAAACATTTTACCTGGCTGAAGGCGACCTTTTGAGGTAATGATTGCTTCATCAATCGGTAAAGCACCAGCTTCTGAAGCTACAATTACACGATTATCGTTTGTAACTGCATAACGTAAAGGACGAAGTCCGTTTCTATCCAACAACGCACCGATTTGAGATCCATTTGTGAACGTAAGTGCGGCAGGACCATCCCATGGCTCCATCATAGTCGCATGAAACTCGTAGAAAGCCTTTTTTAATGGCTCCATTTGTTCGTTTCCATCCCATGCTTCAGGAACCAGCATCATCATTACATGAGGAAGACTGCGTCCGGTATGAACCAAAACCTCTACAACGTTATCTAAACAGGCAGAATCTGATTGATCACTATCAATAACCGGAAGAATAATATCCATTTCTTCGCTGCTGAAATAAGAAGAAGCGTAGGATTTTAAACCGGAATAGAACCAGTTAAGATTCCCAGTTAGTGTATTGATCTCACCGTTATGCGCCATGATCCTGAAAGGCTGCGCCAGTTTCCAGGAAGGAAATGTATTGGTAGAGAAACGGCTATGCACCATACCAAAGGCTGAAGTAAGCCTGGTATCTTGCAAGTCTGTATAATAGGTGCGTAATTGGTAAGTGGTTAACTGACCTTTATAAACGATGATGCGGCTGGACATTGAAGCGATATAAAAATCGCTGCCATTCTTTACCGTTTCATTTATGGTTTTTGTAATTAATCTTCTGAATACAAATAATTTCCTTTCGAAATCGTCACTTGCAATATTAACCGAAGGGCTACCGATGAACACTTGCTCTACATCCGGTTCTACCGAAAGAGATGTTGGACCTACAACTGAAGGATTAACAGGAAGCTTTCTGAAACCCAGAAAAGGTAACCCAAGCTTCTCGGCCGAACTTACAATGATAGAGCGGCAAGTTTCTTTCGTTGCTACATTTTTCGGAAAGAAAATCATCCCCACACCATACTGTCCGGGTTCAGCAAGATGAATATCTAAAGCAATACACTCTTCCATGAAAAACTCATGGGGAATCTGCAATAATATCCCTGCCCCGTCACCACTTTCAGGATCACATCCGCAAGCGCCCCTGTGCTCCATATTCTCAAGAATAGTTAGTGCATCGGATACATTTTGGTGTGATCGCTGGCCATTAATGTGTGTAATAAAACCTACTCCACAAGAGTCGTGTTCAAATTCAGGGCGATATAATCCCTGCTGGTCATTTTCGGTTTGTATCATTTATATAATAATGGAAATGTACGAAAGTACGGTTTTTGGACCAAAATTGCGGACTGGGCAATAATTTTTGAATATTTTTTAAAAACAATCGCGAATCCTCTTCTCAAATTATCAATTTTTCAATTATCGCCTTATGAGATTAACATTATGTTAATGTTAACTTATGGCTAAAAGTCCGCTTCTATTTTTAAAATATTAGGGGTTAACAAGTTATAAATTTTTATTAAAAACTGCAAATACATTTTATACAATCAGCAATTTTACTACTTTTGTGGCGGGTTAGTCTTCTACGATCAGCTCCTTTCGAACTCCCCCAGGGTGGGAACGCAGCAAGGGTAGAGAGTTGTAGCGGTGCGATAGAAGGTGCTAGCCCATTTTTTTCTTTTCTTTTGGCAATAGCATCAATCATTCTAATTTCGCATTTATACTATTAGTAAATTTAACAATAATTTTAAGTGTAATAAAGACAATTTTTAAAATCCTTTTAATATGAAATTTTTTATAGATACCGCCAACCTTGCTCAGATTAAAGAAGCTCATGATATGGGTGTTCTGGATGGTGTAACTACTAATCCGAGTTTGATGGCTAAAGAAGGAATTACAGGCCACGATAATGTAATTAACCATTACAAAGCGATTTGCGAAATAACTGATGGTGATGTTAGTGCTGAAGTGATATCTACTACTGTAGATGAAATGATAGCTGAAGGCGAAGCCCTTGCAAAGCTACATCCTAGGATAGTAGTAAAAGTTCCAATGATTAAAGACGGAGTTAAAGCAATTAAATATTTCACATCGAAAGGAATCAAAACTAATTGTACGCTGGTTTTCACAGCAGGACAAGCTTTACTAGCTGCTAAGGCAGGTGCAACTTATGTATCTCCATTTATAGGACGTTTAGACGATGTTTCTACTGATGGCTTAACCCTTATCGAAGACATTCGCTTGATTTTTGATAATTACGGTTATACCACTCAGATTTTGGCTGCCTCAGTCCGTCATCCTATGCATATTATCAATTGTGCTAAAATCGGAGCTGACGTGATTACCGGGCCCCTTTCTGCAATTGCTGCTTTGTTAAAACATCCTTTAACCGATAGCGGCCTGGCTCAATTTTTAGCTGACCACGAGAGAGCAGCGGCGAAATAGAATTTAAATATTTTAAACGAAGGCGACTTGAGGTTCAGGTCGCTTTTGTTTTAACAGAAATTACCCCTTCCTGACAGCTTAATCTGAAAAGGAGATAAACACTATCTATCTTTGTACAGATGAATGTACAGAATCTGTTAGAGCGAGCTCTCGCTTATGATTTTCTCTCGATTGATGAAGGTGTCTTTCTTTTTAAGAATGCCGGCACCGCCGAGTTGATGTTTACTGCAAATCAATTACGCAAAGAACAAGTACCACACGGTAAGGTTACCTGGCAAATTGATCGAAATGTAAATACCACTAACGTTTGTATTGCCAACTGCAAATTTTGTAATTTCTTCAGAAGGCCAGGTCATCCTGACAGTTACATTACAGATATTGAAACCTACAAGCAGAAAATTGAAGAAACTTTCAAGTTTGGCGGCGACCAGTTACTGCTGCAAGGCGGCCATCACCCTGATCTGGGATTAAAGTTTTACACCGATCTTTTTACGCAATTAAAAAAATTATATCCCACCCTTAAACTGCATTCTTTAGGTCCACCGGAAATTGCCCACATTTCTAAATTAGAAGGCCTCAGCCATACAGAAGTTCTAAAAGCATTAATTGAAGCTGGCTTGGATTCGTTACCCGGTGCCGGTGCTGAAATATTAAACGACCGAGTTAGAAGATTAATCTCTAAAGGAAAATGTGGCGGACAAGAGTGGCTCGATGTGATGCGTGCATGCCATCAATTAAACCTACCTACATCTGCAACCATGATGTTTGGGCATGTAGAAACCATTGAAGAACGCTTTGAACATTTGGTTTGGATAAGACAGGTTCAATCTGAGAAACCAGCTGATGCTTATGGTTTTGTAGCTTTCATTCCATGGCCTTTTCAGGACGACGCAACGCTATTAAAACGCGTTAGAGGCATTAGTAATGAAGTTACTGCTGATGAATACATCAGGATGATTGCGCTAAGCCGCATTATGCTGCCAAACATCAAAAACATTCAGGCATCCTGGTTAACAGTTGGAAAATCGGTTGCCCAAATTTGTTTACATGCCGGAGCAAACGATTTTGGATCTATTATGCTCGAAGAAAATGTTGTAAGTGCCGCTGGAGCACCACATCGTTTTACATCGGCAGGCATTCAACAAGCTATTAAAGAGGCTGGTTTCGAGCCACAATTGCGGAATCAAAAATATGAGTTCCGGGATATTCCCAATCTTATTGAGCAGCAAACCATCAATTATTAACCTATAATAATTATGAGTTTTAGGTAAATTTGACTAGAATTACCTATGCCTTTGAACGCACTGATAGTTGATGATGAAGAGTACAGCAGAAAATCGCTTTACTTTTTGCTTCAGGAGAACTGCCCGGAAATAAAGATCGAAGGCATTGCCGCATGTGTAGCGGAGGCGCGAGAGATTATTGAAGCCAAATCTTTCGACTTCGTTTTCCTCGATATTGCTATGCCCAAGGAAAATGGATTTGAGCTTATTCCTACTCTTCAACAAAAAAACATCCTTGTTATCTTTATAACTGCGTTTGATCAATATGCATTAAAAGCTTTAAAAGCGAGTGCTGTTGACTATCTTTTAAAACCAATAGACATTAGCGAGCTTAAAGCAGCTGTTCAAAAATGTATTCTAAGAAAGGAAGCAATCAGGCCAGATCAAAACACTAATGCCAACCTTTCGTTAGGTGCATTAAGCACTAACCTGAACTCAAAAAACAAAATTGATAAGTTAACATTGCCTCATACACACGGCTTTCATATTATTGATACAATAGATATCATTTACATTGAGGCAGACAGTAATTATTCAGTTTTTCACCTCAAAAACGGAGAGCGTGTAGTAATCTCAAAGCCACTAAAGGAGTTTGAAGACATTCTTGATACAAGTGATTTTGCGCGGATACATAAATCTGCAATTATAAATTTGAATTATGTACACAGTTATTCGAACAAAAACGGATTTGAGGTAACACTGGATAATGAAGTAGCGTTGCCAGTGTCCAGAAGGCGCTCTCCTGAATTTTTGGTAAAAGTTCGCGGGTACTTCTCCGGCAAGAAATAAAAACTTGAACAGTTGAGAGCATCTGCAATCTATTTCCTATTAATTTCTATACTTCTAATTGGCATAAATAGACTTAATGCCCAAACTTTAAACTTTCGAAACTATAATGTAAATAATGGATTAGCCAACTCAACAGTTTATCATATTCACCAAGATTCTAAGGGATTTATCTGGCTTGCAACCGAAAGCGGAGTCAATAGGTACGACGGGCAAAATTTTCAGACTTTTACCATGGATGATGGCTTGTCGGATAACGAGGTACTACAAATACATGAAGATTCTAAAGGCAGAATTTGGTTTCTTACATTGAATGGAAAGCTTAGCTACTATTATAAAAATAAATTTTATAATTCCGGAAATGACGTTTCCTTAATAAAAACCTTCTGCAAAGCGAGTTTTGTTTCCTTTTTTGAAGATTCTAAGCATCGTCTTTTCTTTTCAACTAATCAAAGAGAAGTGGTAATGATTGATGGAAAAAATATTAAAATATTTAATCCTGCAACTACTGCCCTAACCAATTCCTTTATTGCCGAAGATGATGCGTTAAATGTACTTGTTTTAAAACAGAATCAGATTATTCGCTTTCAGGATTCTTCATTCACAACCTTCAAATCCGCCTTTTATCCTCTTTCTTATAAAACAGTATTCTATCAAAAAACTGCCCGGAAAATTTTCTTTATTGCCAAAGCTGGTTTGGTAGAAATTGTTGGAGGCAAGATGAACTTAACGCGAGAAATCCCTCAGGAGGTTTCACGGAATGTGATCAGCAACTTTTTCCTGGATGAGGAGAATAATGCGTGGATTAACACCATGGGAAATGGAACTTATGTGCTCAGTCAATCATCTGATAAGCCAACACAACATCTGTTAAAAGGGAGATATATTACTCATAGTTTTGTGGATATGAATGGAAATATTTGGATTTCCACCATCGGAAACGGTGTTTATATGCTTCCTGAAACGGCCAGGCAAATGAAGCATTATACGGTAAATAATGGCTTGAGCGACAACTCTATTTACAGCATAGTTAGAAAGCCCAACAAAGATTTGGTGTTGGGTTTGAAAAATGGAAATCTCGACATTATCTCTGAAAAGAAAATATCTTATAAAGTATTGAGAAGTCCATACCCTGCTTATAACCCAATAAAGAAGTTGTTTTACGATAATGGGAACAAATCCATTTGGTTTGCTTCAAATAATTCACTAGGCGAAATAAAGGAAGCCAATAGAACTATTCGTTATTTAAAAGAAAGGGATAATCTCACTTATGCGTTAAAATCATTCAGCATAAGCAAAAGCGGAAAATTAGCTGTGGCTTTAGCTGCCGGAGTAGACATTCTCAAGAATAAAAATGCCCCACTTGTGTTTGAAACGCCTAATCTAAATGGCCCATCTATCCACTTCCCTTTCAGAGCATATACCGTTTTTTACGATTCGTCTGAGCGTTTGTGGTTCTCGAATATTAATGGACTACATTATATCTACCAAAATAAGGCAGTTAAAATCTATAACACTATTCCCCAACTCAAACAACGTATCACAGATATAATTGAGTTACCCGATAAGACGATCATCTGTTCCAGCTACGGTTTTGGAATCTTTGTAATGAAGAATTTGAAACTGGTTAAAATTATAACAACCAAAGACGGACTTCCCAGCAATATCTGCAAAAAAGTGATTTTCGCCAACGATCATTTATGGGTGATAACGGGTAAGGGAATTAGCAGGATTACAAGTAACTACACTAAAATAGACAACTATCAGAAAGAGAATGGACTATTATCTAATGAAATTAACGACGCGATTGTAGATAATGATTCCATTTTTGTTGCTTCTAATAGCGGCTTGTCCATTTTCAATTCTGATATTCAAAAAAGGCGTAAAGCTCCTATTCCACTCAATTTAAATTACATTCTTATCAATAATGTCAAAGTTGATTTATCAAAGAAGATCGAGCTAAATCACAAATCAAATAGCCTTACCATAAACTTCATCGCTATAGACTTCAATAATCCTGCGGGGATAACCTATAGATACCGCATTAAAGACGATTTGAAATGGAATTCAACAGCGAATAATACAATAGAACTGGTTTCGCTACAATCAGGCAGCTATCATTTGCAAATATTAGCTAAAGGAGTTTACAGCGATTGGAGTAAGCCTATAGATATAATCTTCGTGATAAAGCCACCTATTTGGAAGACTCCATGGTTTATTTTTTTAATGTGCCTGGTTTTGGGGCCTGCACTCTTTTTCCTTATTAATAGCATTTATAGAAAAAAACGGCTAAAAGTTCAGGAAGAATTGACCGCAAAAACCAAAATAATAGCACTTGAACAGCAAGCACTACAGGCAATGATGAATCCACATTTCATCTTCAACGTGATGAATTCCATCCAACACTTTATCAATACCAAAGATACTGTAATGGCAAACCAGTTGCTCACAGGTTTTGCGCGCTTAATCAGGAAGAATCTTGAAATATGTAATAAGAGCTATATTTCGCTTGAAGAAGAATTATCATACTTAAATCTCTATCTCTCGTTAGAAAAATTAAGATTTGGAGATAAATTAAATTATATCATTAATATAGACAGTGAGATAGACAAGGAAGAGACGCTTATTCCATCTATGCTATTACAGCCTTATGTCGAAAATGCGATCTGGCACGGCATTATGCCCAAAGAAACTCAGGGAAACATTTCCATTTTTATCAAGCTTAAAAATGAAAATCTTCTTCACATTTGCATTGAAGATGATGGGATTGGGATTGAGAATTCAGCGAAATTGAAGAATAACGATCACATCAGTCGTGGAATGGAGCTCACCCAAGAACGAATAAACCTTCTTAATAAGTTCGGTGCTCCAATTGTTCTAAATGTCGAGCAAATAGATCCTTTTGGTACCAGGGTAACTATTCTTTTATCAATTTGACCGTTTACTCATTAAGGACTACCGATAACTCATTACATTATAAGTTGCAATTCAGGTTGGTTACTATTGTATCAGATAACATTGCGTGTCTGATTTAAGGTAAACTTTTTAAAATATTATTATCTAAGTGTGTGTTTAGCGGCTGAAACTTCCCAAAGGTTTCACCGCTTTTTTTTGTTAATACTAATTGCATATTCATCTAACAAGATTTAGAATATATTCAAATTTAGAAATTTGCACCGATTGAATGGGTGCACAAGCAAATCATAGTTTTACTCCGCTACCTTCTCAAACCAATCGCGTCCATCTAATGGATAAACCTTATTAGTCAAAGCCCATTTATTCCAATCAGCTGAAAGTTGATTTACAATCTCCGGATATTTGTTGGCGAGGTTCAAAGTTTCTCCCCTATCGGTTTTTAAATTATAAAGTTCCCATTTGGGTGTGTATGGGGCAATATTTGATTTCGGAGAGACCAGTTTCCAATCACCAACGCGAACAGCGCAAGCGGTTTCGTGCTCAAAATAGACAGCTTTTCTATTGAGATCTTTGCCATTCACAGCAGGTAAAATATTTATTCCGTCCGTTGATTTAGCATTGACACCAGCGGCAGCTAAAATCGTAGGCATAATATCTATTATATGGCTTACAGCATTGGTTTTTGATGTTCTAGTCTTCACATAATTTGGCCAGTGAATAATTAAAGGGCTGGCAATACCACCTTCATAGATATTAGATTTATAGGAACGAAAAGGGGCGTTGCTAACCTGTGCCCATTCACGGTGATAACTGAAGCGAGGTTTCTCCTCGCCAATTTTGGATATATCTTCGGTTTTCATTGGCATCTCGCCACCTTCCCACTCTTCGTTTCCACCATTATCAGACAGAAAAACTATCAAGGTGTTGTCTAACTGGTTAGTGCTCCTCAAAAAGCTTATGATCCGGCCAATCCCCTGATCCATGACATCCATTTGTGCAGCATAAACTTCCATTCTGGCTTGCCAGGTTAATTGCTGTTCCTTAGATACGCTTGCCCATGCGGGAATATTCCCGTCTTTTGTTGATATGGTCGTGCCTTCATTAACCCAGCCAGAAGCTATTAAATATTTCGATTTTTGAACCCTTAGTTCGTCCCACCCGTCTTTAAATCTGCCCTTATACTTTTGTATATCTTTTTTTAATGCCTGTAAAGGTCTATGAGGTGTTGTATACGCCACGTAGCAGAAAAAAGGATTTTTTGAACGTTCGGCTTTATGCTGCTGCAAGAAAGCAACCGCCGAATCTGAAATAGCATCTGTTAAATACATATTTGGCGGTGGCGGTATTATGTGATTATTATATGCCAGATCGTTTGGGATATAGTAACTATCACCACCTCCTAAAATGCCAAAGTATTTTTTGAAGCCTCTCTGTAACGGCCAGTTGTGTTTGCTTGCAGTATCATTAATATATTTATTGGAAGTAACATGCCATTTACCCGAGAGGTAGCACTGGTAATTTGATTTCCTTAAAACCTCTGCAATCGTTTTAGAGTTGGTATCCAAATCCCCGGTATAACCAGGTTTTTTCAAATTTGCTGCGGTCATCCAGCCCATACCAACTTTATGAGCATATTTTCCGGTCAATAGGGATGCTCTACTTGGGCAACAGCGACCCGTATTATAAAAATTAGTGTAGGCAATACCAGTGGCCGCAAGTTTATCTAAGTTTGGAGTAAATATTTTCGACCCCATAAAACCCAAATCAGAGAAGCCCATATCATCTGCCATGATCAAAAGAATATTTGGGCGCTTATAGCTTTTAGGTTGAGCGAAACAACTATCATTTACTATAAAAATAATAAAGATGTATAGATAACTTTTATTCATATGTAACGATAACTCAATTCTTTGTTATAATTGAAATTAGATTCCGTTTAGTACTTCGAGTTTAAATTATATTGCTTTTCTAAAAAATAATAGTAATTTCTTGAAAAGCTCTTTAGAAAGTTTTCTAGCTTACAAATAAAGCCGGGTGAATTGATAGTGTCACTTGACTCTTATTTTACTGTTCGGCAGAAACTTCTCCTTTTTCAGAAACTTAGTCATCTCTGTGATCACAGGTAAAAAATTCGGATTACTCACTGGCCAATCACAGCCATGGTCTGCGTCTTTTACGGTAATGAGCTTGCAAGTATTACCTACTGAAATCATTAGGCGTTCAAACTGCTGGGCATAAATGTAGGGAGTAGTTTTATCTGCTGTACCACAGGAAAGGACCATAGGAGGCCAAGTGTTCTTTGCCTGAAGCAGCGGTGAGAACTCGGGATGTAAAGTAAAAAAGTCTTTGCCATACCCTTCCCCCAGAACCGGGTTGTGTAAAACAAGGGCATTAGGTTTGGAACTAATAGACCGATCTTCTCCGGCTTCATCTCCATCATCCATTTGCGTGCACAATGCGATATGAGCCCCGGCAGAGCCGCCTGCTACAATAATTTTACTGGCATCAACGCCCAGGCGTTTAGCATTTGCACGAACATACCTAACGGCAGATTTTGCATCCTTAATACATTCTAAAGGCGTGGTGCCGTCGGCGTTTTTTACCCTATATTCGGCGCAAATCGCAATAATTCCTTGATCGCGGAACCATGCCGCCGTTGGAATTTGAGCAGCAACCGATTGTTGAATCCAGCCCCCGCCGGAAAAATAAATAATAGCAGAGCTAGCCTTTTTCCGCTTCGCTTCCGGGCGAAGTATGTAAAAGTAAAGCTTGCGCTGGGGAGTAGTTTTATAAAGGATCTTCTCTGATGAAGCCATCAAGTGTTCACCATCTAGTTTATAACTTACACGTGGTAATTTAGATGAAGTTGAGATGCCTTGTGGAAAAGTACTGTTACTGACGGAAATGAATAAAAATAAACTAAAGACTTTAACCTTCATAATACACTCTGTTGGATGCTAAGGATACCATAATAATCAACGAGAATAAGCGGCCTAATTGTTTATGTAAGTTAAAATTATGATTAGTTTACCTGATATACAATGATTTCATTTTCAAGCCGCTTACTCACTTAATAATTGTTTTATAGCTATTTTCAACTTCCAGAATATCATTTTCTCAATCGAAGGATCAACTTTTAGAGAGAACCAAACATATCAACCCGAATCCTTTTAATGGGCAAATTTCAATCCCTTAATGGAATCTGGGAATTGAAGAAGGCAATAATGTTCAGTTGTCGGCAAAGTTAAAGCAAAAGTTCCGGTACCCGGATTAGTAAAATCTGCAATTCCTGCATTTAAGGATTTGGAGTCAGAAACATCCAAAAGCGGGCTACTGGTATCGAAAAAGGCTTTCAATCGATGAAGGCAACCCCCGTGCGGAGCTACAGTACCATAACACTCGCAGCTAAGCAATAAAAAATCCCGATTGCAAGGCAACCGGGATTTCTAATCATCGATTAGTTAAACGATTACTTAGCTGTACTTCCAGTGCTGGTAGTGTTAGTTGCAGTATTTACATCTGACTGATGAGCAATTCTGTTCACATGTCTTGCATGATTAAAATGCATCCTTAGAGTAGGTAGCGTTTTAGTGGCAAAGGCTTTAACTTCAGGATCGGTAGATTGTGCAGCGCTTGTGAATAATTCAATCGCTTTTTGATGGTCCTGAAGCATCATACGCATGTATTGCACATCGAAGGCTTGTCCGGTTAAATTTTGAAGACTTACCATATCATAATTCTGAGAAGAATTATTTGACATAGAACCAGTGTTATTCATACCTGAACTTGCATTGTTTGAGCTCATGTTTGAGGATACCGCTGTATGATCAGACGCAGCTGTTGCAGAAGTATTTGCAGATCCTGTTGCGCCTAAATTTCCTGAAGCTTGATCAGTTCCAGCAGAACCAGAAGTGCCCGCAGAACCTGTTGCACCTAAACCTGCTGATCCACTTGTTCCAACTGAACCAGAAGAGCCCGCAGAACCTGTTGCACCAACTCCAGCTGAAGTGTTACCAGCTCCCATTGCAGAATGATCCATAGAACCAGTAGTGCCTGTTGTTGCAGAGCCAGTTGCTCCCTTACCAGCTGAAGTATTACCAGCTCCCATTGCAGAGTGGTTTGCGGATCCACTTGTACCTGTAGTGCCAGATGCATTAACAAATCCAGATGTTCCGGTTGAACCGTAAGATTGCGAACCGGACATTGAACTTGCAGGGAGTGATACGTTTTTAGAAGATGCTAAGCTTTTAAGTTGCTCGTTGCTCGCCGTATGATCAGCAATCATCTGGGCTGCAAAGGCTCTTACCTCCGCACTTTTCGCCTTGCTTTGAGCAACCTGACTTAGTTCAACCTCTCTCATGCCGTTCATACCAGCCATTGGAATGAAACTTTGAGCAGTAGTGTAAGTACTAAAGTCAGTGGCAGTTAAAGGGCCTTGGTAACCGTTCATTAAATAACTCATTGCACTTGCTGATGAACCACTTGCTCCTGAAGTAGCCCATGTATTTCCAGCTCCTGCACCCATTGAACCAGAATTATTATTGCTTCCAGAAGTTCCCCAGTTTCCTAATGTATTTCCAGTTGAACCTGATGGTCTATTAGAGCCTTTGGTAGTTCCTGAGGCACCTAAAGATCCTGATGTGCTGCCAGTTGTACCAACAGAACCAGAAGTATTACCATTCATAGAACCTGAAACATTTCCAGATGCATTAGTACTTCCTGAGATTCCGGAAGTCGAACCAGTAGTTCCGGTTGTACCACTTGTACCTAATGAGCCGGTAGTTCCTGCTGATCCTGAAACGCCACCTGAAGTACCTAGGGAACCGGATGTATTATCATTAGTAGATCCTGAAATATTTCCAGACGTATTATTAGTGCCAGTAGTTCCTGCTGAACCAGAAGTAGTGCTTCCAGAAGTAGTGCTTCCAGAAGTGTATCCGGTAACAGTTCCGGATGCATCAGTGGTACCTGCCGAACCTGAAGCACTACCAGTAGTGCCGGTTGTTCCTAATGAACCTGAGGTGCTGCCCGTTGTAGATCCTGAAACAGTTCCAGAGGCATCAGCAGTGCCTGTAGTTCCGCTTGAACCCGTTGCGCCTACACCTGCGGAACCAGTTGTTCCCGATGTATTTCCTGAAGCATCAGTTGAGCCGGAAACACTTCCTGTTGTACCAGTCGTTGCATCAGTTGTCCCTGAAGTTGATGTACTTCCGGTTGTACCATCTGTAGTTCCTGATGTAGTACCCGCATCTGTTGAACTGCCCGAACCAGTACCTGATGTACCAGTCGATCCGCCGGATCCGGACCCTGTTCGCGTAGACGAACATGCTCCAATGACACCAGCTACAAGTAGAGCCATTGTTACATTTTTTAAATTTTTCATAATTTTTAATTTAGATGTGAAACGTTTTGTATCTAATCAATGAAAATGTTACTCTTCATTGCTGCCAATTACTACCACTTCGCCTTTGATAGTGTTTTAAAAAAGTTCAAATTGTCACCCAGAAGCTTATACAAAGTGGTTTGCGCCTTGTTAATTTTTGCGTTAGGGATTGAAGTGTAAATCCTTTTGCTTATTCCAGCAAAAGATTGCAACGGAAAGCCCGCCCGAACGCCCTAGAGCCACTAAAAAAATTCTAATTTAGAAACAATCAAAATTGACATGCAACTTGTCAACACCTGCCTTATGCCTTGTAATTCAATATCTTTGAGAGAATTTATTTCGTTCGAACATGGATGATTTTATAGCCGCCAGGTCCCAAATGGCTTTATCTCTTGGTTTCCATATCATATTTTCTTGTATTGGAATGGTGATGCCTTTCTTCATGGCTGTAGCGCATTATTATTGGTTAAAAACCAACCTACCGGTGTATAAAAACATCACCAAAGCATGGAGTAAAGGGGTGGCTATCTTCTTCGCCACAGGAGCTGTATCGGGTACCGTTTTATCATTCGAACTAGGTCTTTTGTGGCCGGGTTTTATGAAACATGCAGGTCCGATTTTCGGAATGCCCTTTTCACTTGAAGGTACTGCCTTTTTTATTGAAGCTATTGCGCTGGGTTTCTTTTTATACGGCTGGGATCGTTTCAATAAATGGTTCCACTGGATCACAGGAGTTATTGTTGGTGTAAGTGGATTAGTTTCGGGAATTTTAGTTGTAGCGGCTAACGCCTGGATGAACAGTCCGACTGGGTTCGATTTTGTGAACGGTCGTTACATCAACATTGATCCAATTAAAGCAATGTTTAACGACGCTTGGTTTTCTCAGGCACTTCATATGTCGATCGCGGCTTTTGCTGCTACCGGATTTGCAGTGGCAGGTGTACACGCCTTGATGATTTTAAAAGGATCTAACATCGAATTTCATAGAAAATCGTTTAAAATTGCAGCAATATTTGCAACAGTTGCGGCGATATTACAGCCTCTAAGTGGTGATATCTCGGCTAAAGATGTAGCAAAAAGGCAACCAGCAAAGCTTGCGGCAATGGAAGCACATTTCCATACCGAAAAATCGGCGCCGCTTATTATAGGCGGCATTCCCGATACAAAAAATAAAAAAGTTGATTACGCCATTAAAGTTCCATCAGCTTTAAGCTTTCTTGCGCACGGTGATTTTGATTCTGAGGTAACCGGCCTGGATAAAATACCCGAAGCCGATCAACCACCTGTAGCCATTACGCATTATGCCTTTCAAATTATGGTAGGTTTGGGAAGTATTATGATGGTAATTTCCCTCTTGTATTTTATCAGTTTGTGGAAGAAAAGCTGGCAGAATAAGAAGTGGTTGTTTCAGCTTTTCGTGGCTGCTACACCAATGGGTTTTATCGCTGTTGAAGCCGGCTGGACAGTAACCGAAGTAGGACGCCAACCCTGGATTATATACAATATAATGCGCACCGCCGATGCGGTAACACCCATGCCAGGTATCGCCTATTCGTTTTATCTTTTCACTGCAGTTTACCTTTCTCTATCTTTGATAGTAATTTTTATGCTCGCCAGGCAGATAAAAATGGTAGGCAAACTTTACGACAGTCCAAACCATTAAAACATAATGTTATACATTGTTATTATTTTTCTGTGGACAGCAATTCTGTTATATCTCTTAATGGGAGGCGCGGATTTCGGTGCCGGCATTATTGAGTTGTTTACATCAGAAAAGAATGTAAATAAAACCCGCAAAACCACCTATAGAGCGATTGGCCCAATCTGGGAAGCCAACCATATGTGGCTAATCATCACCATCGTAATTCTTTTTGTGGGTTTCCCTGATATTTATACTACCATGTCGGTTCATTTGCATATTCCTTTAACAATTATGTTACTTGGAATTATCGCTCGAGGTACGGCTTTTACCTTCAGACACTACGATGCTGTGGTAGATGATATGCAGCATATTTACAATAAGATATTTGTTTACTCGAGTTTTATTACCCCATTTTTTTTAGGGATAATTGCATCGAGTGCAGTGTCTGGGCATATCAATCCTCGGGCAGATACTTTTCTCTCGGCCTATATTTACAGCTGGTTAAACTGGTTCTCTATTGCGGTAGGTTTCTTTACCGTAGCTATTTGCGGATTTTTAGCTGCGGTTTATATTATCGGTGAGACAGACACTGAATTTGATAAAATCCGCTTTATGCGGAAGGCCCGCTTTATGAATATTGCCGCTTTTGTTTGTGGATCTCTGGTATTTATCGCGGCTTATTATGAAAACATCCCACTCGTTGATTGGGTGTTTGGAAACAGTATTGGCATTACGGCAATAAGCGCAGCGAGCTTATCACTTATAGCATTTTGGTATTTACTCGGTAAAGGTAAAACTCAAATTCTACGTTTGCTTGCAGGCTTCCAGGTGAGTATGATCTTGCTGACAACCACTTACCGCCATTTTCCTAATATTGTACTTTTGAAAGGTGGCGGACATTTGTCGCTTTTAGAAAACCACGGGCACGAAAAAACCATTGAAGCGTTAGCCTGGGCATTATTAATTGGTAGCGTGTTCATCCTACCGGCCTTAGGTTATCTCATTTACAGTTTTCAGAAGAAAGCTGCTGTTCATTCTTAAATTCGATATGCAGAACGACAAGCAAGATTTACCACCCTTTGTTAAAAGCTGGAACCAATTCTATTTATTACTCATAGTCTGGCTTATCCTGCTTATTACCGGTTTTTATCTTTTTACCAGATATTTCGGATGAGTGGACTCGATTGGTGCGTACTTGTTTTTACACTCATTTCCATTGTTGCTTTTGGAGTTTATAAAAGCCGTGGACCGCAAAACATCAACGGTTTCCTGTTGGGAAACCAGTCTTTACCCTGGTATCATGTATGCCTTTCGGTGATGGCAACTCAGGCGAGTGCTATTACATTTTTATCTGCTCCCGGACTTGCATACTCGTCGGGGATGAGCTTTGTACAATTTTATTTCGGTTTGCCATTGGCGATGATTGTTTTGTGCATCACGTTTGTGCCCATCTTTCATAAGCTTAATGTTTATACCGCTTACGAATACCTGGAACAACGTTTCAATTTAAATACGAGGGTCTTAACTGCATTTCTTTTTCTCATTCAACGTGGCTTATCTACAGGTATCACCATTTATGCTCCGGCGATAATTTTATCAACCATATTAAATGTTGATACGATTTACACCACAATTTTTATTGGAGGAACTGTAATCTTTTACACCGTTTATGGTGGTACAAAAGCTGTTTCCTACACGCAAATGCTTCAAATGGCCATTATATTTTCTGGTTTATTGATAGCTGGAATTATGGTGGTGCGCTTGCTCCCCGCTGATGTTGGATTTGTAAGAGCCATTGATATTGCCGGTAAATCCGGAAGAACAAATGCCATAGATTTTACCTTCGACTGGAACAATCAATACACGGTTTGGAGCGGCCTGATCGGCGGCTTCTTTTTGCAACTCTCTTACTTTGGGACCGACCAGAGTCAGGTTGGACGATATTTAACCGGAGCTTCTGTAGCGCAAAGCAGACTGGGCTTACTTATGAACGGCCTGGTGAAAATCCCCATGCAGTTCTTGATCTTGTTAATTGGTGTATTGGTGTTCACCTTCTATCAATTTCATAAACCCCCTTTATTTTTCAATAGTTATGAACTAAATAAGATTGAAAAGAGCAAATTTTCAGGTGAGTTAAATGAGATCAAGAGCCAGTATGATCAGGCATTTTCAGATAAACAGCAGCAATTGCTTCAACTGAATAAAGCGCTAGACAAAAATGATCAATCATCTGTAAATATCAGTCGCAACAATTTGAAACTTGCGGATGAGAAAACTAAAGCCTTGCGTACAGAGCTCACCACATTAATGCAGAAAAACGATCCCGAAGCTGAGACAAATGATAATAATTACATTTTTCTAAGTTTTGTTACGCAGTATTTGCCACGGGGATTAATCGGTTTATTGATTGCCATTATCTTTCTTGCCTCCATGGGTTCAACCGCAAGTGCGTTAAATTCTCTTGCTTCAACTACAGTAATAGATATCTATAAGCGCCTTATAAACAATAACGCTTCCGATAAAAAATACCTGTGGATATCTCGTGTTACAACTATTGGATGGGGTGTTCTTTGCATTTTTATGGCACTATTTGCCAGTAAAATGGGTAACCTTATCGAGGCTGTAAACATACTTGGTTCATATATCTACGGCACAATCCTGGGGGTTTTTCTGGTTGCTTTTTATGTGAAGCAGGTAGAGGGGAAAGCCGTTTTTCATGCGGCAATTTTAACAGAAATCATTGTTTGCCTTTGCGGCTTTTTTAAAGTAGTCGCTTACTTGTGGTTGAATGTAATAGGCTGTTTGACGGTAGTAATCCTTGCCGTTATTATTCAGCAGGTTCAGAAGAAGAAGCTGCCGATGTAGCCATCGGCAGCTCAAAAATTTATTTCTTAGCTTCAGCAAGTACTGCGCTGTTTAGCCTTACATATTCATCCATATTCATGTCTTTCGCGGCTTTTATACCAGCTTCAGCTGTAGCTGCGGCACCTTTTTTGTCGCCTGCTTTAAGTTGAATCCTGGCTTTCCAATAACGCACCCAAGGCGCTTTGGCATCTTCAGCTTCTGCGGCATTTGCCCATTCCAGCGCTTTCGCCATGTTTTTGCCGTTCGCATAGTAGTATTGAGCTGCCTGAAGGTAAGGTTTCTTCTCCCCTTTCATCGACTCTTCGATACTTGCCATAACGCGACTATCGGTTTCGGTGTTTAGGTTTATCGAAACAGCTGTATTCTCCCACATTAAGCTTAATACAGCAGAATTCTCATAAACTTTGTCGAACTGAATGGTAAACGTTTCTACCTTATCCTTCAGCATAGTTGGCTTCACTTTAAAACGAATTAAATCATCTGCTTCTTTATAAGCATACGACCCCCACTGCTTAGATCCTTTGCTAATGATAACAGTCCATTCACTTTTTCCCGGAATAGTAAAAAGACCGTATTCTCCGGCCGGAACTGTTGTTCCATTAATTTTCGTCTCTTCAGAAAGTGTTAAAAGGGTTGCTCCATTTGCTCCCGTGCGCCACACCTGGCCATAAGGAACTAGTCCTCCGAATACAGTACGTCCCCTTAAATTAGGTCTGGAGTAAACCAATGAAATTTTTCCTAAACCAAAATCCTGGGTAACCGTCTGTGTACTACTCGGCTGCGGCATTTGTAGGCCTTGAGCCATAGTTTGTGAGGCAAAGAACAATGTAAAAAATGTAAGAACTGATAATTTTTGTATGGTTTTCATGATTTTTTATTTGAGGTTAAATATAGTAATCGAGTTGGAAACTTAACTGCCTGAACCAAATTAGTTACAGTATTTGAATGGCAATTCATCAAACATTTCATGGATATATTGTATTTAGTTATACTACTACCCGATCTCAACCTATGAAACGTTCCTTAATATTAATTTCGCTGTTCACCCTATTGTTTTCTTGTAAAAAAGATGCAGAGGGACCAATAATCGTTGATGAATATCAAACTACTTTAATTGCTTATTAAACTTTTCTCGGTCAGCCTGATACTGTATCTGACTGGTTTTATGTGCGATCCAAATCGGCAATAATCGCGACCGTTGATAGGCCTGTACTGATTGAAGAAGTGAAAGCTGCGGAGAATAAAAAATACTTAGTGAGAACGCGAAGGACTACTGATGTGCATTCTTATGTATTGCATCTTAAGAATGATTTATGGTTTGATAGACTATTAGGTTAAGAATAAGTAGTTTTAGATGAACTACATAAAACACATTAGCGTCACGCCAAATTCGCATGTTACGAGTTTTCAGTAAATAAAAAGCCTTTCTCTTCATCAGTTAGGCACTTATAGATCTTAAATTACAATCAATTCCACGTCACGTCTGTCAGCTCTCTATCGTGCTCGTTTGCAACGAGGTGAAGCGAGAACAGCGATTGTATCGATATCAAGCCGTCTCGACTGTAACCTTGACCTTTAATTCCTTCATAATCTCTTGCACTCATCAAATGGATTATCATGCATATATGCTAGCTTTTCGCGAATGTCCAAGTCAGACAATAATAGCGTAATTATCATCCCGACAGATTTTATAATGGTCTGCCCTTCCGCTTCTTCTTTCTTCGAAAGCGAATTATCCAGAAGCCACTCCGCTCCTACTTTCGGGTGTTGTTAGTACCGCTTGTACTAAAGCTTTTGAGGCATGTTTCTTAAATTTCTTAAGAAATCTGACATTCTATACGGCTCTTTACAGCTTCCTGCAAAATGCAAATGATTACTCATTAACACCCACCTTTTAGAATAAAACCTTTATGGGCAATGCAATAGTTTAAGGAATCAATAATGATTTGTGGAAACCGGACGGGTGAACAATCTATCCATTCTACAAGAGTTCAGGTAATTAAGTAGGTTTGATGTTTGATTAGTAATATAGTATCTGTCTCCTGACATATTGAGGCTGATGATGCTTAAATATAGAAGACGTCAAGAAAACGAAGGATTTGCAAACCTCGCTTTATCCTCGTTACAAACGAGGACGATTAGGGGAGCTGCTCAACTAACCTGTCTTCTCCCCTGCTAGCGGTTTGTGAATATAGTTAAGCTTTAGTTCTACCAAATCGAATGATGGTTCGAGTCCTCATGTCTCTTATTGCAAATGCGATCGGTAACATTTACCCGCCGCTTGGCGAATCAAATACATTGCCTGTATTCCTGAAGACGCTGAGTACACATACATGATCTGCCATTAGGAATAGCCGATGATATAATGACATGGTTAGTTTGTTAATTAACCAATGTAAACGAGATCATAGCTGTTGGTTGGTGGTAGAGCTTTACCCAACATGCGCAGAAGAATGTTATGAAGTAGAACCCTTAGATGAGTGGATTTTCTTCTGACAGGCATAGTAGATTAAGGAACAAGAAAAATTTATCTGCCGCAGAGTCCCTGATATTTTCTTCGATAGATTATTTATCTTTGCTGCGCCAAACTTACCTCAAGCCGAATTAAAACCACAAATTATGCGGATAGCCCTCACCTTTTCATCTTTAATTTTTTTGACTGGTTCGGTACTTGCCCAAACAAAAATTAGTTGGGTATCCACAACCCCGCAGGCACAGTGGAAACCACAAACCGCTCAATTGTTTATTAAATCCCCTGCAACGCCAGATGTAGAACTGGAACTTGATAAGCCACAGCAAAGTATTCATGGGTTTGGAACCTGTTTCAATGAATTAGGATGGACTTCTTTAGGTTTGTTACCTCAAAGCGACAGAGAAAAAATCTTTCGGGAGTTATATTCACCGGGCGCAGGAGCCAACTTTACTATCTGTCGGATGCCAATCGGGGCGAACGATTTTTCGCGCAACTGGTACTCGTATAATGAAACCGAAGGCGATTTTGAGATGAAAAACTTCGACATCAAAAATGACCAGGAGACTCTCATTCCATTCATAAAAGCTGCTAAGAAATATAATCCTTCGATAAGACTTTGGGCTTCTCCCTGGTCTCCACCGCAGTGGATGAAGTATAATAAACATTATGCAGGCAGAAGTATTTTAGGAAATGATACCACGATTTCCGTTGAGTGGGGAATGCATTTAAGGGGAATTAATAATGGGCTACCTAAAGAAAAAGAGGGAAAAGAAGGCACCAATATGTTTATTCAGGAAGAGCCATACTTCAAAGCCTATGCGCTTTATTTCGCTAAATTTATTGAGGCTTATAGACGTAATGGAATTAATATTGACATGGTAATGCCCCAGAACGAATACAATTCGGCACAATTTTTTCCTAGTGCTACGTGGACGGCGGCCGGTCTGGCACGTTTTATTCCTCATTTAGGCGAGAAAATGCAGGCCCTAGGCGTAAAAATATTTTTTGGTACGGTCGAACGTGCTAATCCAAAAATGATAGACTCGGTGTTAACCGACCCTAAAAGCGCTAAATACATTAAGGGTGTTGGCTTTCAGTGGGATGGGAAAAACGCAATTCCGGTTATTAATAAGCAATACAGCAACCTCTCCTTATATCAAACCGAACAAGAGTGCGGTAATGGTATGAACGACTGGAAGTATGCAGTATACACCTGGGGGTTAATGAAACACTACCTGAGCAACGGAGCAAATGCGTATCTGTATTGGAATACGTCATTAAAGCAGGGAGGAATAAGTACATGGGGTTGGAAGCAAAACTCACTTGTTGTGGTAGACACAACAGCTAAGACCTTCAGATATACTTATGACTATTATTTCCTAAAACACCTGAGCCACTATGTTAAACCAGGAGCCCGACGCATTGATACCAACGGCAGCTTCTATAACTTGCTGGCCTTTGTGAATCCTGACAAAAGCATTATTGTAGTTGCTCAAAACGAAACAGCGGCACCAAAGAAGATTTTGGTAAAAGTTGGCAATAAAACCTTTAGCCCGACATTAGAAGGTAATAGTTTAAATACATTCCGACTCAGCAACGAGTAATCACGTAAACATTCTCCTTTGCGGGGAAGATAGTATACTTTGCGAGGAGGCAATAGTTTAATAAATCAATAACGATTGTTTTTAAACTGGACGGGTGAACAAGTCTATCCATTCTACAGGATCACAGGTAATAAAATGGTTTATAGTATCTGTCTCCTGACATCTTGAGACTTAGATGCTCAAATATAGAAAACGGCAGGAAAAAGCTAAGGGTTGGCAAACCTGGCAACATCCTCGTTACAAACCAAGACGATTAGGGGGAAAATTCTTACATCTTAAAACGCATGGTTTAATTGTCTGGGTTCTTTAATCTTTTACCGGTTCCTTCAAAAAAAGATTTTCCCTCCTCTGACTCCATTGTATAATTGATCAGTTTGCTCAGTTGGTCGGGTGTAAGGTTGCACTTAACATTTACATAAACCAACTGGTTTGCTTCAGGGGCAGAGATGGAAACGGTGATCCTTTTTATCACGCCCTGGTCATTCTGATCTGCTTTTAAATAAACCCATTGCAAACCATTATGCACTGAAAGCCATTCTTCACCGGAAAGCCCATTTATGGACGTCCGAAAATCAGTGACCAGTTTTGGATTGGTAGTTTCTGCCAGTGTAACTCTTACCTTTTTGATCCCGCTTATTAAATTGACAATTTCACCCGGCACATTTTCCTCAAATCTTAAATATCTTTTTATTATCGGCTTGCCGATAAACATAGGCACTCTAATTGTTTTGACTAAAACCGTGCTCGCATATTCATTCTTATTGAAGACTGCAACATCACTGCGCGAGGAAACAAGACACGAACTAAAACTGGCTGCAGCAAGAAAAAAAATAGAAATAAGCTTTATTAGAAATATACTTCGGTTCATGATCTCTTTGTGTCAGGTTAAAATTATTGTTGATCCGAAATAAATTTTGATAGTTCAGCCATTGGTATATCCCCGTCCAGCAACATTAAAACATTTTCATCGCCACCGGTGATAGACAACAATAGGGAGTGCATTATGTCTCCCGATGAGTTTGCTGTTAATAATTTCATTTTTCTTCCGCTTGAATTTATGGTTACCAGTTCCATAAGATTTAATTTTTTCACGGCCTGGTTAATTTCATTTTGCAATGCGGGCGGGTTCGGCCCTTGTTTTATGGAAATCGATCCCAGATTTACAAGGCTGTCTAGTAGTTTGCCCCCACCTGAGATCAGGATATTTATTGAATTTACCTTCCCTAATAGAGGTTTTATTTTCTGCAGATCTTCGTTGTGTATGTTAAGCCGGTTCAACATGCTAAACATTGGCTTTCCTATTTTAATAGAAGTAATACCCTCTGTCTCCTGGTATTTATCAAATATTTTGTGCACATCATTCAATTGTCCGAAAGCTGTGCCGTAAAAGAAAAGGACGGCGATGATTGTGGTTAACTTTTTCATTTTCATTTTTTTAATGTTTTATTGTTCTGTTATTTGCATCAACTTTTAAGTTGATTTTGTTTTCGTTGTATCGGTTTTAATTTATGAGATACTATTCCTGATCAGGATGTCTTATAGCTTTATTTTTATCTCGCTTATCGGTTTTAGCTCATCTACAGTAAGTGTAAGATTCCGCGAAATCATGCCCAGTGATTCGCGGGTTATGGCAATTGCATCTGCTTCATTCGTAATAGGTTGGCCGTTGACAATTACCAGGTATTCCGAGGAGTTTGAATTATTGCTCACACCTGTTGTATCTGCCTGCCTGATACTTTTCTGTACCCGCCCTTTCTTATCGGTATTCACAGCACGGTCCCTGTTTTTTTTCGATGCCGTTTTTACTTTTTCTGCTGCACGTGATGTATCTGTTATTTCATTTGCCGGTAATACAGCGGTTGCCCTAAGCTCTTTATTAGGTTCTGCCATTTTATTTGATGCAGGTACATTTGCCATTTTTACCGTTTGCGGTAGCGGCCACATAATATAAGCCACTATTGCTGCTAACATAGCCGCTGCCGACAAAATTCTTTTCATCCATAGTCTCCGGACCGGAAAAGTTTTTACCTTATCTGAGGGAATGTCATTCATGAAATCCTCAAATTCCCAATCCATTTTCTGCCCTCTTTCTTCCTTCAGCATTTCGGCATATAAAATATCCTGCTGGTCGATCAACGCTTCTGATTGTAACAAACCAATCTCTTCCGCACTTGCGGTGCCGGCATAAAACTTATCCAGAAGCTCACTATACTTTCCGCTCTTCATACTCTTGAAGTTTTATTAGTTGCATTTTTATTTTTTGTCTTGCTCTGCTAAGGTTTGTCCTCACTGCGCCTTCATCTATATCCAGTAACTCTGCAATCTCTTTAGTATCAAATCCTTCCACGTCGCATAGATGAATCGTAATTCTTTGCTTTTCAGGCAGTTTATTTATCGCACCTTTTATGATCTCTACCATGTTGCCCGACGAAACTTCCGTAGAAAAAGATTGCGTTTTCGCAAACTGTTCGTGGTGCTGGACGATTGTTTGCTCCTTCTTCAGCCTGTTCAGGCAATCATTTCTCAATGCTCTTATTACAAATGCCTTTAGGTTTTCTATATCATTCAGTTCATCTTTTTTTTGCCACATCTTCATCATAATATGTTGCACTGCATCTTCGGCTTCGGGTGTATTATTTAATAGCCGCAATGCTAACCTGTACAACAAATTTTTCCAGCAAAACACCTCAGCCTTGAACCGAACAGCATCCATAATTGAACCAGTTTTATATATAACAAGTGGCAGGGCCTACCTGTTACATCAGGGATAAGAATAAATGTGAAGATTTAATGAGATTAAAACAAAGATACATGCAATGCCACGTCCGAATTAACCCACATTCTAGCTCATGCGTCGTGTGTGCTTTATAAATAATCAATTTCTATAACCTGAGTTCGATTATAATAATTGTTTTTGGGCGTCCGGGCGGGCTTTCCGCTACAAGTCCTCGTTACGCTGCGCTTCACTGTGGGCTTTCCGCTTCAATCCCTAACGCAAAACCCCTCTAAGTACAATAGGCTGCTTTTAATAGCATCTACGCAATTCAATAATTGAACTCAGGTTATTAACCCCTTGCCTCCCGGATAATCAAAGCAATAGATACTGCCAATACCTTTGTTCAGTCCCCCGCTGCTTAAACTTACGCGAAGACTGTGCAAAAGCCTAGCTTAATGCCTATATAAAAAGAAGCATGTAGCTTCGAAAGAATGACAGTAGATGGAAGTTGCAAACTTCCTTTTATTTGCAAAGCTTATTTACCCAAGCTGAAGGCAGCGCCTGAAACTTGAGCCCGAAACATCAAACTTAAGCCAGTGAGGAAAGGTCTACTTTAGGATGAAAGCTATCAGTTTGATAATAAAACCGACAATACCGATACTAACCATCCATTTCCAAGTATTTGGACCAGCGAATGGCTCTCTTTTTTTATTGACTTTTATATAGTAACCACCAGCGACGAGCAAAAGCGGAAGTATTAAAGAAAAGATATCGCTCATTTATATGTAAAGCTAGAATAATTAAGAAGATGCACACGCGACACGTGCGCCAGCATGAGGTTTAGTATAACAAAACTAGAATGATGTTTTATCAGGGGTTCGCGACGTAATTAATACAGTCCTGGTAGCTGTTGAATACCGTTCCGTCATTACGAACAAATTTTTTCCAACCATCACCTTCAGCTTGTGCTTTTGTTCTGGCTATACTCTTATATAATCCTTCTTTAAACCACATATCTTTTCCCTTTTCGATGTTACCGTTTATAATAAACCTCCCTGCTTTGTAATTTGATGAAGGCCCCTCATCCATATATATAAGAAAGGTATTGCCTGAAATATAAACCGGCTCTATTACATATACGCTTCCGGGAATAACAGAAACAAAGCTGGTTAAATCAAATTGTTTAACGCCAGAAAAGCAACTTGCAAAGGATATGGTATCACTCACCGCTATTATTTTTCCGGTTATACCAGCCTCTCTTATTCTAATTTGCAGCTTACCTCCACTTTTATCATTTATGCTGCAACTAGCATCGGCTATGTTCAATTCAATTACATCAATTGCACGAAGTTCAGGGATAAACTCCTGACCCATAGGTGATTTGACAATGTTGTAATAAAATGGCTTTGCAATGGTAAGATTTGACTGATCTAAAACTAAACTTGGCGCAGGTTCAGGAACCTCCGTTTTAAGAGATTTAAGAGGAACGATATAATCAAACTCTGGTTCATCGGTACACGCAGTTCCAAAAAGAATAATTGCTGCTATTGTGTGAAATAGCATCAATTTATATCTTCTGGTTTTAAGCGTTTGAAGCTTTGTCTTTTTACAATTCAATTTTTTGAAGTAATTCATCGGTAACATCACCTTATGCAAAATATAATCCACAGGCAAAAAATTGATTTCAAAAGCATTAAACAAAGGTTATAAAGTAGCGATATCACAAGAGTGGGAATTTTAATCTACGCTGTGATTTAAAATATCCCCTACTGGGTAAGGGTTGAGTGAACCAAAGCCTGGTAATGCCTACAATAAAAGAAGCTTGTAGCTTCGTTACAGAAGTCAATTTCAAGCCGCCCCTTCGCAGCTGCCGCGAGCTTAACGCAACATGTAAGTGGCGTTGGCTGGTTCGGGCTTGAAGCTCGGACCTTATTACACAAAATCAATTTCCAACATCCGTTACCTCCACTATAATCTATTGCAAGCTATATCCAATGATGGCTTCTGCTACATAACCGGCTATAACCGGGTTATTA
>DASWMZ010000208.1:0-22049 GCA_036399495.1 Pedobacter sp. | reverse complement strand
GTTGAAGAAAGAAAAAGCAAAATGTCGGTCATTAATGCAGTTAGAAACAAACTAATATGGAGAGTATTTGCATGTGTTAAGAACAATAAACTTTATGAGAAAAATTATCAAATAGCACTTGCATAAACCATAGAAATCGGGTGTGGGCCTAGCAACTTTTCCTTGATGAAAAGTCACCAATACTTAGCGAAGAGATCTCATTTATTCTAATCAAAACAACATATACACATAAATAAATCAAGAACAAAAAGAATGCTCAGCCGCCTTTATTCGGTTATTATAGTTTTTTAGGTTCTCATGAGGGCTTCGCCGTTTTGTTCGGCTACCGCTCGCACTTAGGTTGCTTTGGTGACTCTTTGTTATGGAAGTTCAAACGCCAGATGCATCAAGCAGTACGGCCTCAGATGATTGAGCGTTAAGAAAGTTTAAAAGAAGGCCTGCCGAAAGAACATAATAACCGCAGTGAAGCAATCCGGAGAAGCGTATTAGGAAATTCCAAGCCACAACCTTAACCCACGGCTTGGATTGCAGATAACTTTCTTTTAACTTTCAGCTCAAGACTCGCAAGCCTTGATTTTTGTTCCTTTCCAGGAAAAGAAATAAGCCTGCCCGGCTAGGGCATAACAGAATCACAAAACCCCTCACTTAGAATGCCTCAAAACTTACATCCATAAATATTATCCACAATTCATTTTGCAGCCCGAACTCACTTATTTACATTTGACCACAAATTATAATCCATGAAAGAATATTGGTGGAAAATTCTCGGTGCCGTTTTGGTTCTATACTCAATAATTGGTGGATTGTTACTTGACGTTCCAGTATTGCCAATCCTCAATGAAACTATTCGGAATTTGTACTTCCATGTTACGATGTGGTTTGCGATGATTTTATTGTATTTCATATCTGTGATATATAGTATTAAATACTTGAGTTCTGGCAAAATTAGACATGATTTAATTGCAGTTGAATGTGTAAACACCGGTGTGATTTTCTGTTTTCTGGGCTTAGCTACAGGTATGCTGTGGGCAAATATAACCTGGGGCGATTACTGGCCAAATGATGCAAAATTAAACGGAGCTGCTATCGCAACACTTATGTACCTGGCGTATTTGGTTCTACGAAATTCACTTGACGAAGAACAAAAACGCGCAAAAATTTCAGCTATTTATAACATATTCTCTTTTCCAGTAATGATTGTCTTGATTTTTATATTGCCTAGAATGACCGATTCACTGCATCCCGGAAACGGGGGGAACCCTGGTTTTGGAGGATATGATCTGGACAAAAATATGCAACTAGTTTTTTATCCCGCAATTATCGGATGGATGCTTATTGGAACCTGGATAATGACCATACGTTATCGAATCCGGAAACTGGAAAACCTTAGAAATGACAATTTTGAAAACTGATGGGATAACTCAAAATAATCCGATCAATACAATATAATCCGAAAACTCATGAAGAAAATACTAAGCCTTTTTGTACTCCTTTCAGTAATGATTCAAGCTAATGCCCAGGATGTAGAAATGGCTACCGGCTTAAGAAGTTCTGGTAAAATCTATGTTGTTGTAATTGTTATACTGGTCATATTTATCGGACTGCTAGGATATCTGTTCTCGATCGACAGACGGCTAAAAAAGCTCGAAAAAGAAGACTGATCTCAAGTTGCTTGCGAACTTTTTAAGGATAAAACCGTTCTGGTTATTTACCCACGTTTATTTGCAGTATTGATATTGTTTAATCAAATTGCATTTAAACATAAATAAACCCATTTATGGCAAAGGATATTGCTACTCCAAATCCAACAGGCTTTTTTGACGATGTCTGTTCTTTTTTTGACCATGCTGCTCAATTCACCAATCACTCATCAGGGTTATTAAATCAAATTAAAGCGTGTAACAGCGTATATCGGTTTCGTTTCCCGATAAGAAAAGGTACTGGGGTTGAGGTGATTGATGGCTGGCGGGTTGAACATTCTAACCACATGTCGCCTACAAAGGGTGGTATCCGCTATAGCGAAATGGTGAATGAAGATGAGGTAATGGCTCTAGCTGCATTGATGACCTATAAATGCGCTATTGTTAACGTCCCGTTTGGGGGTGCAAAAGGAGGCATTAAGATAAATCCCAAAAATTACTCGCTTGCCGAACTGGAAAATATAACGCGGCGGTATACGGTAGAATTAATTAAGAAAAATTTCATCGGCCCCGCTATCGACGTGCCGGCGCCAGATTACGGTTCAGGTGAGCGTGAAATGAGCTGGATTGCGGATACGTATCTGACAATGAATCCAGGCCAGCTTGATGCATTAGGATGCGTTACAGGTAAGCCAATTGCCTTGCATGGGATACATGGCAGGAAAGAGGCTACAGGCCGCGGTGTTGCCATTGCAACGAAAGAGTGCGTAGGCATTGCTGAAGATATGCAACCACTTGGTTTAACGCCAGGGTTAGCAGGAAAGCGCGTAATTGTGCAGGGCCTTGGAAACGTAGGTTATCACTCGGCTAAATATCTGGCAGAATTTGGTGCAGTGATTGTCGGATTATGTGAGTTTGAGGGCGCTATTTATAACTCAGCAGGCTTGGATCTTGAGGAAGTCGTCGCGCATCGTAAAGAAACCGGCTCTATTTTGGGCTACCGCGATGCAACGGGTTTTAAAGTTTCCGCTGAAGGCTTGGAACAGGAATGTGATATTCTAGTTCCGGCTGCGTTAGAAAATCAGCTTACGCTTCATAATATCGACCGTATTAAGGCTAAGATAATTGCTGAAGGCGCTAATGGTCCAACTTCGCCGCAGGCGGCTGAAGCGTTTATAAAAAGAGGCGGTATTATCATTCCTGATATGTATTGTAATGCCGGAGGGGTAACAGTTTCCTACTTCGAGTGGCTTAAAAACCTATCCCACGTTGCCTTTGGCAGGATGGATAAGCGCTACGAAGAAAATGCAAACTTAAACCTGGTTAATCTGGTTGAAAAAATGACGGGCGTGAGCTTAACTTCAGAGCAGAGAAGTCTTGTTGTTAAAGGCGCTTCCGAGCTCGAATTAGTAAACTCCGGTTTAGAAGAAACCATGATCCGTGCCTACCACGAAATAAGGGAAATCAAACTGCGAAACCCTCAAATCAACGACTTGCGTACTGCCGCTTTTGCGGGCTCTATTGATAAGATTGCGATATCGTATATGAATATGGGGATTTGGCCATAGCGGTCGTTGCTTGGGCTATAAATTCATGCTTAACGGTTCACGGTAGCATTAATTCGCTTAGATGACAATATACCAGGTACTAAAAAAGTATTGGAACTTTGATTCTTTTCGGAGTCTGCAAGAAGAAATTATTCAATCGGTTTTAGATGGGAAAGATACCCTTGCGCTGCTTCCCACAGGTGGCGGCAAATCAGTGTGTTTCCAAGTTCCTGCACTTATTAAGCCGGGCATTTGTATTGTGGTTTCGCCGCTGATTGCTCTAATGAAAGATCAGGTTGAAAACCTGAAAGCGAAGGGAATCGAAGCTGTTTCCATCATCTCTGGAATGGGCAAACGCGAAGTCGACATCCTGCTAGATAATTGCGTTTACGGCAAGATCAAATTTCTCTATTTGTCTCCCGAAAGGCTAATGTCTGATTTAGTTCGGGAGCGGATTAAGTACATGAATGTGAGCCTGTTTGCCATCGACGAAGCGCATTGTATTTCTCAATGGGGTTATGATTTCAGGCCGCCTTATTTAAGATTAAGTGAACTGCGCGAACTGCATCCATCAGTCCCGGTTTTAGCCCTAACTGCCACAGCAACCGAAGATGTAATCATAGACATTCAGGATAAATTAAGCTTCAAAGTAAGAAATGTATTTCGCAAGAGTTTTGAACGTAAGAATTTGGCTTATATCGTTGCTGAAGAAGAAAATAAGTTCAGAAAATTACTTTCGGTTGCTAAGAAAGTAAAGGGAACCGGGATTGTGTATGTTCGGAATCGGCGGGCTACACAGGAAGTCGCAAAGCTGCTTAATCGCGAAGGGATAAGCAGTGATTTTTATCATGCTGGTCTAACAACGCCCATCAGGTCGGATAAACAACAGGCCTGGAAACTTGGAAACACCCGAATAATCGTAGCTACAAATGCCTTTGGAATGGGGATCGACAAGGCGGATGTTCGTTTTGTTGTGCACCTAGATTTACCTGAAAGCTTGGAAGCTTATTATCAGGAGGCAGGCCGTGCAGGCCGGGATGAAAAAAAGGCGTTCGGCGTTTTGCTTTATAACGATTCGGATCGGATTGCCCTGGAAAAGAAGTTTAGTTTAAGCTTTCCGTCCCTTGAAGAAATTAAGCAAGTGTATTACTGCCTGGGAAATTATTTTCAGCTTGCTTATGGAGCAGGAGAGGAGCTTAGTTTGGAATTTGATATCGGAGATTTTTGTTCACGTTTTAAGCTAGATGCTATCAAAACCTTAAACGCATTAAAGTTTCTGGAACATGATGAATACATCGCGTTAAGCGAGAGTGTTTATCTTCCCTCGAGGGTGAGGGTATTGGTAGATTCGGAGGATTTATATCGGTTTCAAATCGAGTATTCTCAATACGATTCTTTTGTAAAAACGATGCTTCGGTCCTATGGCGGACTGTTTGAGCAATATGTTCCCGTCCGCGAAAGCGATCTTGCAAGAAGGACTAACTTAAGCACACAGCAGGTTGTTAAAACGCTTGAAAAATTAGAAGAACTTGAACTACTCAGCTACCTTAAACAGACAGATAAACCGCAGATCCAATACCTGAAGGGCCGCCTGGATAATGCCAACCTGTTTATCGATTCAAAGTACATCGAGCAACGCAAAGCGATCATGCAAAGGCAGGTGAACTCTGTAATTGAATATGCGAAAAGCGTAAAGTGTCGCAGCAAGATTTTGCTTGAATATTTTGATGAAACTCAAGTTGAAAAATGTGGAGTTTGCGATGTGTGTATTGAAGAAAAACGTAGGTCGGAAAAGTCTTCGGTTTTTGAACGGATTACGTTTGAAATTTTGGAACTGCTGGCCGAAAAGCACTTTACTTTAGATGAATTAATTACTTCTTTGCACGCCGGAAGCGAAAAGGAACGGGTGGAGGGATTAAGAAATTTGCTCGATGCGGGGAAGATAAAAACTGACGGGTTGAAGTATTATGTGTAATTATTCCAAACTCAAAAAAATAGGCCTTTCACTTACATTAACTACCAATTCGTGATTCTTAAATATCAAGTTTGAAGTTTTGCCTTCGGTTTTACCTGCACTTAATTCTGTAAGTTTCGCCGTTTTAAATTCACTTTTCACCTTCAATTTAAAGTCATTTATTTGATACCCTTTAGATGTATTTACCCAAATCGCATACACTATTTTTTTACTTCCAGGCTGATTGAATTTATAGATCAAAATATTCGGATTGCCTGATGGGATCTCGCCCATATAAACCATATCTTTTAGTGTGTTCTTTAAAGTATAAACATAAAACCATGATTTTTTTGGCTTCCAGTCGCCTTTCGGTCCTACCAGTCCGCAGCTAGAATACCATATTTTGCTTTTTGGATCTACATCCCGCAACATATACATTTGGGCTCGATCTACACCCGCCGCAGCAAAAGCCAGGTAGCTTCTTACCAGCCACTGCCCTTGCACCTCCTGAATATCGTAGTTGCCAATTGCTGGTGGGGATAAAGGCGATTCGGGGTTAGTGTCCCAGCCAAACTCAGATACCCAAACTTCTAATCCAGGTAAGTTTTTATCACGATAGGTCGTAATTTCTTGAAGCTTTTCTTTGAACCGGCTTTCTTCCGGGCTTTTAGCAGGCCCGCCGTCTTCCCAGCCATTTTTAGATTTCCAGCCATAGGTGTGAAAGTTGATTACATCGGCCGCAAATTTTTTATCGGTACGGTTCTGTTCGAACCAGTTCTTCATTTGCTTAACATAATCCAAATCCAAACCAGCTAATCCACCCATTACAAATTTCATCTTTGGATCAGCATTTTTTACCCCGAATGTACCGCCGTCTTTGGTCATCTTTCTTCCATGTCCGTCGTAGTTTGCACTGGCCATGGCTGCATATTCCTCTGGTGAAAAATGTGCATTTTTCCCTTCCCAGTCCTTGTTTTGCTCGTTCCAGTCTTCTAAATAATGTACCAGATTCATTGCTGTACTTCGAGGCTGATTATCAGCTAATGTGAGTTTATCATCGGCTACAGCCGAAGAGCCATAGCGAGCTGCAAACTGGTACATGTGGTGGGCCTTTTTATGATAAGAAAGCGGATCTTCGGTATTGGAATCGGCATCATCCAAGGGTTTGTCGAAATGCTTTAAGTCACCTTCGTGAAGCCAAGTTACATTTCCCTGTATACAGGGAGAGATTTTTAAACCTGCGTTATTAATGTTCTGATAGAAGGCATCAAAATTCCAAATTCCCGGCGCCCATTTTATTTTATTTTTTGGATAACCCTGATAATTGGTGCCATCATCATCCCATTCCCAATTGTGGTATTCTCGAATAAAACCTACAGCTTTTAATTTATCTATTGGATCATCTACAAAGGCATTAGCCCCAATAAACTCATCCATAGTAAACTTGCCTTTTGAAATGGTCTGGTAGGATTTTTTTGGCGCAGAAATGCAGCTTAGCAGGATTAGAATGATGCAGAAAGGAAAGACCTTAAAGTTTTTCTGAAGATTGTTCAAAGGCATATTTTTTAACTTCTGCTTTTGAACGTATTTTAGAATACAAGGTTATACTAACAACCTGAGTTCGATATTGAATTATTTTTTTTGGGCGTTCGGGAGGGCTTTCCGCTACAATCTTTTTGCCCCGAAGGGGGGGACAAAAAGGATCTTCGCTTCAATCCCTAACGCAACCCCTCAAAGTTTTAAATATTACTTTTTTAGATAACCAATACACTCTGGTATCGAACTCAGGTTAACAAGTTAACATGAACTATTTAATCAAAGGATCTTTTTCCTTGGCAAACAACTCAAACACCTTTTTATCTACCCAAGCAGGAATCAACTTATTCATTAAAACTGCAAGTTTTCCCTGTGTCGTCATAATCAGCGTCCGTTTGCGATTAATCACGCCGGTTATAATCGTTTTCGCTACTTCATCGGCTGTCATCATTTTACCTTCATCCATACTCGTTTCGCCTTGAGAAGCACCATCTTTTGCAAGTGCGGTATTCCGGATGTTAGAGGCGGTAAAACCCGGGGCGGCAATCATTACGTGTAAGCCTGTTTTTAAGTTTTCCACTCTTAGAGCTTCTAAAAAGCCATTCATCGCAAATTTTGAAGCAGAATAACCGGTACGGCCAGGTAGGCCCCTGTATCCGGCAATAGACGAAACTCCAACTACAGAACCTTTATTTTTTAACAGTTCGGGCATAGCATATTTAGTGCAATAGACCGTTCCCCAAAAATTAACGTCCATTAAGTTTCGGATCACAACGAGATCCAAATCGTTAAATAAGGCACGCATACTTATTCCGGCATTGTTGATCAGGATGTCAATCCTTTCAAAAGTAATGAGTGCCTGTTTTATTAGCAGTTTGCAATCATCTTCCTTTGAAACATCGCAAGCGACTGCTACGGCCTTAATCTGGTACTTTGTTTCGAGCTCTTCTGTAATCTGGCACAAGGTTACGTATTGCCTTGCACCTAAAACTAAATTAGCACCGTGGCGGGCAAATTCTTCTGCGCAAGCTTTTCCAATTCCTGATGATGCTCCGGTAATGATAACCGTTTTATTCTTTAGAGACATTTTATGGTGAAAGCATAAAGGTAAAAGGTTAAAGCAACAATGCAATTAACTATTTTACCAGACAGCGATATTGAAGGCTTGTAAATTAGGCTCAATCAAAAATGCCCGGGCTCTTATGTGAATAGAGTATCTTGATGTAGAAAGAAAATATATAGTGCTTATGAGCAAATTTACTTTCAAGAAGGGCATTGCAAACTTTCAAGAAGTGGCTCTTAGGATACTGGCGTTGATAATCACAAATTACTTTTATCCAAAAGAGTGTAATGCTTTCGTGATAACCGCCAGATGGAGTGTTTTCGTGCCACTTGAGTTGTTACGTTATTATTCCACTTCTCAAGTAGCATGTCGCGTCTTCAATTGAAAAATTAAATAAATGCCAAAATGCTACTGTTAGGTGTGCCTAGTGAGTCCATTTTTCTGCAGGCAGGGTCTGATCCCAAAACTGTTTAATCAAAACCTCAATCTGCGTTTCATAAGTATAATAGTAGGCCATTTATTTCAATGAACTTTCATAAGGTACCCTTGTGACTATGGATCTCCCAAGTGTGATTTCATCAACGTATTCAATCTCTCCGCCAAAAGCAATTCCCCTGGCAATAGTCGAAAATTTTACAGGAAAGTCCTTTAGCTTTTTATACAGGTAAAAAATCGTTGTATCGCCTTCCATTGTGGCACTCAAGGCTAAAATAACTTCTTTTATTTCTCCGGCTCTTACCCTTTCAACAATAGATTCAATATTTAAATCAGATGGACCAACCCCGTCCATTGGCGATATCAATCCTCCCAAAACATGGTAAACTCCATGGTATTGATTAGTGTTCTCAATAGCCATAACATCGCGCGTATCTTCCACCAAACAAACTAATGATTTATCCCGTTTCTTACTCAAGCAGATTTCGCAAATGGTACTATCGGAAATATTCTTACATATCTCGCAAAAGCGAATTTCTTTTTTTAAACGTGTTAAGGCATCGCTGAATTTTTCGACATCTTGTGAAGGTTGATTCAGCAAGTGGAGCACAAGCCGTAAAGCAGTTTTTTGACCTATGCCCGGCAGTTTCGAAAACTCATTAACAGCATTTTCAAGTAAACGGGAAGAGAAATTCATATGGTAAAAGTAGCAAATCAGCTTTGGAAATCTGTAAACTCATTGTAGCCTAATGCGTGTAATCTCTTTAAATCCATTTAATCATTTTTAATATATTTAGAACTTAAACTCCATTTATGTCGCCGGCCATATTATTAACCTTTATAATTGTATATTTTGTTTTACTAATAGCAGTATCCTATTTCACTTCAAGGAAATCTTCCGATAACTCCACCTTTTTTATCGCAAACCGTAATTCAAAATGGTATCTGGTTGCCTTTGGAATGATTGGTACGGCTTTATCGGGTGTTACCTTTATCTCTGTTCCCGGGGCGGTAGGGAAAGGAGGCTTTGGCTACTTTCAGTTCGTGCTTGGCAATGCGGTTGGTTTTATTTTTATCGCTACCGTGTTGCTTCCTTTATATTATCGCATGAACCTGGTGTCCATCTACACTTATCTCGAAAAAAGGTTAGGCTTTTGGAGTTATAAGTCAGGAGCGATGATCTTTCTGATATCCCGAACCATCGGCTCAGCATTTAGGCTTTATCTGGTAGCAATTGTTTTGCAACGATTTATTTTTGATGCCTGGAATATTCCTTTTTGGGTAACTATTGCCCTTTGTTTGATATTGATCTGGCTTTATACTCACAAAGGGGGATTAAAGACCATCATTATTACCGACACACTTCAGACTGTCTTTTTATTGTTATCTGTCGTTCTGTCTATCTATTTTATATCGCAGAGTTTAAACCTAAACATCGCTCAAACATTTGAAGCGGTTAAGGAAAGTTCTTACTCAACCATTTTCTTTTGGGAGGACTTCATGGGAAGCAAGGCCCATTTTATAAAACAGTTTCTAGGGGGAATATTTGTAACTATCGCCATGACTGGTCTTGATCAGGATCTGATGCAAAAAAACCTCAGTTGTAAAAACATCGGCGAGGCCCAAAAAAACATGCTGACCTTTACAGGAGTATTTGTTGTGATTAATCTTTTCTTCCTTAGCGTAGGTGCACTCCTATATATGTATGCCGCTCAAAACAATATTGATGTAGCCTCATTCAAAACTCCCGACTATCTTTTTCCCGAAATTGCCCTAAACCATTTAAATATTGTACCAGCAATTATTTTTATGGCAGGATTAACCGCTGCAACCTTTGCCACTACAGATTCTGCACTAACAGCACTTACAACTTCTTTCTGTATCGATTTCTTGAATTTCGATAAAAAAGAAGATCAAAATTCAGCACATCTGGTCCGTACCCGTCATATTGTGCATGTTGTTTTTTCGGTATTGATGTTATTGGTGATATTAGGATTCAAAGCAATAAATAATGACTCGGTTGTAAATGCGATTTTTAAAGCAGCGGGTTATACTTACGGCCCGTTGTTAGGTCTGTTTGCTTTTGGGATGCTCACCAAAAGAGGTGTTACAGATCGCTTGGTACCATTCCTGTGTTTGCTGTCACCTGCAATCTGTTTTTTTATAGATACGCATTCAGTAGCTTGGGCAGGGTATGCCATCGGCTTTGAATTGATTATTTTTAATGCCTCTATTATGTATCTTTTGCTTTTAGTAACCAGTAGAAGCACGAAAGAACAAACAACTTTTTAATTTTTTACTTATAAAGACTCTATGACGAGTGACGAACAAATAAGAAACGCTTTCGATAATAAAGACTGGCAGGAAATTAAGGTATCAGATTCCTGGCAAATATTTAAGATAATGGCCGAGTTTGTTGATGGCTTTGAAAAGCTGGCAAAAATTGGCCCCTGTGTTTCAATATTCGGCTCGGCCAGAACGGCCAACGATAATAAATACTACAAGCTCGCTGAAGATACTGCACGTTTACTTACAGAAAAAGGTTATGGTGTAATTTCCGGCGGTGGTCCCGGAATTATGGAAGCTGCGAATAAAGGAGCATATGAAGCGGGCGGTAAATCGGTAGGCTTAAATATCGAACTTCCGTTTGAGCAATTTCACAATAAATACGTAGACCGGGATAAATTACTTGAGTTCGATTATTTTTTTGTTCGCAAAGTAATGTTCATGAAATACTCCCAGGGCTTTATCATTCTTCCTGGGGGCTTTGGTACCATGGATGAAATGTTCGAAGCCATCACTTTAATTCAAACCGGGAAGATCGCCCGTTTCCCGATTGTATTAGTGGGCACGGATTATTGGAGCGGGTTATTAGATTGGGTAAATAAGAATATGATTGAGGCAGGTAATATCAGTCCTGAAGATTTAAATCTTTATCGTTTGGTTGATACAGCTGAAGATGCTGCTGAACATATTTTCCGATTTTATAATAAATACGTATTGAAACCAAATTTTTAATTTTGGAGTATTGCTACAAGACCGTAAGTATTGTAATTATATTCAAGTAAAAAGGCAGCACTGACACTTTCTTTGTCTTAGCATTTAATTTACGATACGCCTTTAAAGCTATTAGGTAAGCAAGTTCAGTGGTAGCTTTTTCAAAGCCCTCGAATCCTGTTTACTGCCCGGAACAAAGCCAAACTTAACAGGAATATCCCCCTTTGTTATCAGTAACTGCACTTTAACCCATAGAAATGTCTGCGCATACTCGTTTGCTTCCCATTCAATTGCTTTCCGTTTAGCACCCGGGCATTGCTATCCTTAAATTATCACAGACGACACCAAAAAAAGCATTCAATACATAACTCATTTCAGAGCTGATATACTTGATAAAAACCAACTAGCCGCTAATTAGCTGTTAATAAAGGAAACGTTTTGGGCGAAAAATAAGGACGCTGTTCAGATTAGCATGGCGAACCATCACTGCAGCCGACGATACCGCTAACCTGGCAGGCGGTTACAGTATTATATCAAAAAAATTTCTTTAAATTAGGCTAGTAACGTACTTTTGATAACAAGCGTCTGTTCGCACACAACTGATGTAATTAACCTCCGCACGTAACCTTCTCGAGCATGAGCGTAAATACACTGAATTAGCTCAAATGGTGTAAACAATTGATTGTAACTTAATTGAAGAGATTAAGCAAATAAATCCCGAATATTGAACACTAAAAAATCGGGGACTTGCATAAGTAATTTATATGAAAACAAATACAAAACGGGTTATTGGGATAATTGGTTTATCTCTTTTTGTGTATGCCTGTAAAGTGACAAAAAGTTTTGTAAGTAGAGATGCTTCCGGAAAAATTATTGTCAATACGAATCCCTCCCCAGCTTATTTATCTCCGAAGGAAAGCCTCAAATCTATGTTTCTTCAGGATGGGTATAGCCTTGAACTGGTTGCTAGCGAACCCATGATTTCTGAACCGGTTGCCATTGCCTGGGACGGAAACGGGAGAATGTTTGTTGCGGAGATGAGCACCTACATGCCAAATGCCGATGGTACCGGACAAAAAGAACCTGTATGTAAAATTAAACGATTGGAAGATACCAACGGCGATGGCAAAATGGATAAATCTGTGGTGTTTATCGACAGTCTTGTTTTGCCAAGAATGATTCTTCCGCTTGACGATCGCCTTTTAGTTGCTGAAACTTTTGAACACCATATTTATAGCTACCGCGATTCAAATGGAGATGGTGTGGCCGATGAAAAGAAAATCGTTTATAATAACCCGGCTATAAGTAAGAGCAATCTTGAACATCAAAAGAGCGGATTAATTTGGAATCTTGATAACAGGATGTACGTTACCTACGACAATGTGAGGTATCAGTTCGAGAATGGAATGATAAAAGCAGACACCTTGATTCATGGATCGGGTGGCCAGTGGGGGCTGGGTTATGATGATTATGGGCGTATGTTTTATTCAGTAGCAGGAGGGGAGACCCCGGCCCTTGACTTTCAGCAGAATCCATATTTTGGAAGACTTAATATTGAGGGGCAGGTTGATGAAGAATTTCAGGCAGTTTGGCCTATTATATCAACCCCTGATGTGGAAGGCGGTCCAAAAAGGTTGAGAAAGGACAGTACTTTAAATCATTTTACTGCTATCGCCGGGCAATCCGTTTTCCGTGGTAATTCGTTGCCAGAAGATTTAAGAGGTGATTTGTTAATACCCGAGCCTGTAGGTCGTTTAATAAGGAGAGCCAAAATTATTAATAACGACGGGTTTATAACTTTAAAAAATGCTTATAATCAGGAGGAGTTTATCGCTTCTGCGGATATGAATTTCAGGCCTGTTAACTCTGCAACCGGGCCCGATGGTTGCTTATATATTGTAGATATGCATCATGGTATTATTCAGGAAAGTAACTGGACAAAGCCGGGTACATATCTTCGTAAGCAGATTGATAGCAAGAAACTTGATAAGAATATAGGAAGGGGACGTATTTATCGTGTAGTGTATGATGGTATAAAGCCGGATAAAACTGCACCCCGCATGCTAAGTATTCCAACAGATAAATTAGTGCAATACCTATCTCATCCAAACGGCTGGTGGCGTGAAACTGCTCAGAAAATTATGGTGGTACGTGGTGATAAAATGATAGCACCCGCCCTTAGTAGTCTTGCAACAAATTCGCCCTCGCATTTAACCCGCATACATGCTCTTTGGACTCTTCAGGGCTTAAAATCACTTCAACGCCCTACTTTATTGGCTGCTTTAAAGGATAAAGATGCTCAAGTTCGGAGAACAGCTTTATGGATAAGTGAAGAATATATCAAAACGGGTGATGAACAATTAATTGCCGCTGTAGAATCGCTTATTAATGATTCAAGTGCTGACGTTCGCTTTCAACTGGCATTGTCATTAAGATTCAGCAAATCAGAAAATGCAAAACGGATTTTACAAGTACTCTTAGATAAATATCCTAATCACAAAGTTCTTATAGAGTCTCAAAAGGGATATCAGAAAAGTTTGGAAAGAAAACTTGAGTCTGAAAGAAATGCGAAGTTATTAGCTGTTGCCGATCAAAAATTGGTAAGTCAGGGTGCGGCTATTTTTAAACAATTGTGCGCCACCTGCCATGGTACTGATGGTAAGGGGATAAATAACGGCAGTAAAGAAATGCCCGCTCCTCCTTTAGCTGGCAATAAAAATGTAACCGGCGATTCAGAAAAAATTATCAAAATATTATTGCATGGCTTGAGTGGCCCTGTAGAAGGAAAAACCTATGCCGCCGCAATGCCTGCGCTTGGACACAATGATGATAACTATATAGCTTCTGTAATTAGCTACATACGCAATGATTTAGGGAATAAGGCTTCAATTGTAAAACCCGAAAATATTAAAAAAGTGCGCGATCAAAATCCTGGAAGACAAAAAGCCTGGACTTGGCAGGAACTAGTTTCAGCACAATAAATCAGACCTTTAAAAGATTATTATAAAAATATGAAAACTGACTTTAAACCATTTTGCCTTTTTATTCTATTAAGTTGTTTTAATGCAGTATTTGCACAATCGCAACGCAGCATAAATGAACCCTTGCCGTCTCGGCAGGTACACCTTGATTTCCATACCTCAGAACTTATTGAAGATATTGGGAAGAAATTTAATAAGGCTCAATTTCAGGAGGCTTTAAAGGTAGGCCATATCAATCAAATAAACGTTTTTGGTAAATGCCACCATGGCTGGAGCTATTATCCTACAAAAACAGGAAATAAACATCCAAATCTTAAATTCGATTTACTGGGTGCGCAACTCGAAGCCTGTCGGGAAATTGGTGTAAAGGCACCTATTTATTTTACTGTTGGCTGGAGTGCTGATGATGCGGAAAAACATCCGGACTGGTGTATAAAGAATAAAGATGGCAGCATAGCCACTCTCAACTTTAATCACGATTCGAAACCTTCCGATTTAAAGCCACATTATTCCTGGAAATGTTTAGATGCAAGCAAGGGTAGCCCGTATCACGAGCAAATAAAAAAGCAGGTTGAAGAAATTTGTAAACGATATAAAAACCTCGACGGCTTTTGGTTCGATATCTACCACATTGCAAAGGCCAACTATAATAAATATGCATTGGAACGTATGAAGCGGGAAGGTATAGATATTAAGGATGATTTGGCTGTTGAGAGAAGCCATGCTCAGGCATTAAAAGCACACATGAAAGAGCTTAGGCAGTTGGTTGCCTCTTATCATCCAAAAGCTACGGTGTTTTTTAATTCGGCTACTCATGCTGAAGACAAAGCAATTTTTACCGAGCGGTTATTTGATATGAACACGCATGCTGAGTTGGAAGATTTGCCTACAACCTGGGGCGGTTATGACAAATTTCCCTTGGAAGCAAAATATCATTTGCAGCAAGGCACCCCTGTGGTGGCCATGAGCGGTAAATTTCATAAGGCCTGGGGGGAGTTTGGTGGTTTTAAACATCCAGACGCTATTAAGTATGAAGCAGCTGCCATGGTTTCATTCGGCGCTTCATGCAACTTTGGCGACCAATTGCATCCATCAGGAGAAATGGACTTAGAGACTTACCGCAATATTGGCGAAGCTTATAAGTACGTAGAAAAAATTGAAAAATACGGTATTGGTGGTGTTCCGGTGTCGAAGCTAGGCATGTGGTTAACGCTGGATAATGCCGCTGATCACGGTGTTGTGAACATGCTGCTGGAATTACATCATGATTTTGTTATTGCGAATGAAAATAACCTGAATAACCTTGAACTACTTATTATCCCCGGCCGGAATTTCTTAAGTGCGGCTCAGGCTGAAAAGATAAATTCCTGGGTTGAAAAAGGCGGTAAGTTAATTGTGTTTGGCGAAGGTGCGCTCGATAAATCTGGCAAACGTTTTTTATTGAATGTTGGAGCCGAATATTTGAAAAAATCTGATTTCAATTTTGACTATACCACAGTGAAACAACTAATTGGTAGCAATATAGTGAGTTCACCGTTTTTAAACTATGAGTCTGGGCTTTTGGTAAAGCCTACTACCGGAACGGTTCTGGCGAGTATCCGCGAGCCTTATTTTAATCGCACTTATGCCAAGTACAACGGTCATCGCGAAACTCCTTACAAGCTCGAAGATTCGGCTTATCCTGCTGTGGTCAAAACTGGTAACGTTATTTTCTTTGCTCATCCGTTAGATAAATTGTATTATACCCATGGTGTGCGCATGCACCGCGAATTAGTAAAGAATGCAATAGATGTATTATATCAATCTCCTTATTTAAAAGTTTCAAATCTTCAAAGCAGCGGGAGAGTAAGTTTCCTTAAACAAAATACAGAGAAAAGATATGTTGCACATCTATTGTATGCTTCAGCTTTGCTTCGTGGAGAAGTGCAGGTAATTGAAGATTTTCCAATAGTTCCTGGCGTTGAGTTGGAAATAAATGTTCCGGAAAACATCAAAAAGGTTTATCAGATTTCTGATGGTAAAAAATTAGACTTTACTAAAGAAGGAAATGTTCTAAAAGTTAAAGTGCCTACTTTTACCATGCACACAGGTATTGTAATGGAGTATTAAGAATCAGAAACCGGGAGCTTATGGAATTGTGCGATGATATCGTGAAAACGACATCTAAAGCTTAATAAGCTTAAAGCCTCTAATAGTCATGCATTAGAGGCTTTTAATATTTTTTCTACGAGACGTTTACTTTATTTCATCGATTGCTACCGCGTCCATATCGGTAAACTCTTTATTTTCGCCTGCCATCCCCCATATGAAGCCATAGTTACAGGTTCCGCAGCCAAAATGCATGCTCCATGGGGGAGAAATGGCGGCCTCATAATTGCCAATCACCAAATGCCTTGTTTCTTGCGGCTCTCCCATAAAATGCATTACCCGGTGGTTTTGAGATACATCAAAATATAAGTAGACTTCCATGCGTCTTGTATGGGTATGTGGTGGTACCGAATTCCATACGCTGCCGGTTTTTAAAATGGTTATTCCCATCACTAACTGACAACTAGCAATCCCCTCGTTATGAATATACTTATAAAGCATACGCTCATTAGATGTAGCAACTTCACCTAAATTCAATGGTGTCGTTTCATCTTTTGTTGTTCTTTTGTTAGAATAGGTGTGATGGGCGGGGGTAGATAATAAATAGAATAGGGCAGGGTTTTGTTGATCCTCACTGGTAAAGGATACTACCTGCGTGCCTTTACCAAGATAAAGACAATCCAACTTTTGTAAATCAAACAGCTCACCATCGGCAGATACTTTACCCTTACCACCAAGATTAATAATTCCTAACTCCCTTCTTTCAAGAAAATAGTTTGCTTTGAGTTCTGATTCATTTGGTAATGCAATGCTCTCAGCCAGGGGTACTATCCCGCCAATTATCATTCGGTCATAATGCGAGTATACCAGGTTTATCTCTCCCGAAACCATCAGGTTTTGAACTAAAAAATTATCACGTAGTTCATGGGTTCCCATTCGGGATGTTTCAAGAGGGCTATTTTGAAATCTTACTTGCATTTAAAAAGTGTTTTATTTGTTCGTATTAATTGATAGACTTACTGTCGCTACCGGGACATCCATCCCCCATCTACAAATAACATGGTTCCATTTACATAGTCGGATGCTTTTGAAGCGAGAAAAACTATCGGGCCTTTAAAATCCTCTGGAACTCCCCAGCGTGCCATGGGTATTCTTTCCAGAATAGTTTTATTTCTGTCAACATCATCCCGCAAAGCCTGAGTATTATCTGTAGCGATATATCCCGGTGCGAGGCCATTTACACAAACGCCTTTTGCCCCCCATTCGTTGCTAAAGGCCCTAACTAGTCCGGCTAAGGCCGATTTAGAAGCAGTATAGGATGGTACATTAATTCCACCTTGAAAGCTTAACAGTGAGCAGATAAAAATAATTTTGCCGCCGCCATTATTAATCATGTGATTTCCAAGCTCGCGGCCAAGTATAAACTGTGCATCTAAGTTGATAGACATCACCTTATCCCAGTACTCATCGGGATGTTCTGCCGCGGGCTTGCGCATGATAATGCCAGCGTTATTTACTAAAATGTCGATCCTTTTATCGTCTGTATTTATCTTACTTACAAAATCGTAGATGTCCTCGCGGTTGGATAGATCCACCTGATGGTACATAAAGCTTTTACCCAGTGCCTCTACCGAAGCTTTAACCGCAGCATATGCGCCACCAGAAGAAAGCCCTATAATATTTGCTCCCGCTTCAGCCAAAGCAATAGTCATAGCCTTTCCAATGCCTGTGTTGCAACCTGTTACTAAAGCTGTCTTTCCGTCTAAATTAAACATTTCTGGTGTGTGCATCTTTTGGGATATATTAACTAGATCGTGAAATGATAGTTGTATGAGTGATAGTGTATAGTCAACCTTAATTATTGCGGCTAGCAAACTTAAAAATTTAATGTTAATTCAATATCGAAATCATGGCTTCTCATTGATTTTTTTAAATTTGTTATCATTAAAACAGGCACTCTATATGCTTACCGATTTTAAAATATCTTTCCATTTAAAAAGCACATTTGTCATTTTGTTAACGGCGTTTTTAATTCGGAGTGCGAGCTATGGACAGAGCAAAAAATATTGTACTGTATCAGTTATAAATACTTCTGCTTTAAATATTAATGAAAAAGTTATTGAAGTTCGCTGGAGCCAAATTTTAAAAGCTTACTCAGGAATAGATACATCCTTATTAATTGTCATTGATGCTGGTTCCAAAAAGCAAGTTCCTTATCAATTAGAAAAAAAGGGAACCTCCGAAATACAGAATCTACTATTACAGGTTTCAGTGCATTCAAAAAATAAATCGGAATTTATAATTAAAGCAGGGAAAAGGCTTCCTTTTAACAGTAAGACGTATGCGCGTTATGTACCCGAAAGATATGAGGACTTTGCCTGGGAGAATGATAAAATTGCTTTTAGAATGTACGGAAAGGCCCTGGAAAGTACTACAGGGAATGCCACTGGAATTGATGTATGGACAAAGCGCACACCAAATCTGGTTTTGAATAAATGGTATAAGTCGGGAGACTATCACAAAGATAATGGCGAGGGTTTGGATTTTTATCATGTAGGAATGACTTTAGGCGCGGGAGGCATCGCACCTTATTTTGATGGCCAAATAATAAATTCCAAAAATTATGTTAAATACGAGGTTTTTGACAATGGGCCGCTTCGTAGTAGCTTTAAATTATTTTATAGCCCCTGGATGGTTAATGGACAGGAGGTTAATTACACCAAACTAGTTCAACTTGATGCGGGCAGCCAATTAAATAAATTCGAAGTTCAATTCGTATCGCGTGCTAGCGACTCATTAACGATTGCCGCCGGCATTCATACCAATAATGGTCTTGATGTGAAGTTTATAAATGAGCAGAAAAAGATCTTAGCTTACTGGGAACCTGTAAATAAAGATAATGGTCAAATTGGTGTGGGCTGTGTTTTTATTTCACCTGTAAAATCCTTTATTGAAGATGAAGGTCATATTTTGAATATTGAGACTATTAAAGTAAGTATACCTTACACCTATTATGCAGGGGCTTGTTGGAACAGAGCCGGGCGCTATTTAAATTCTTCACAGTGGTTCAATTATCTGGAAGAGTTTTCCAAAGCACTTGAAGTATTAAAAGTAGAAATTAAATAGAGGGCTGCACTCCTGGGAGCCGACAATAATCCGTATTCTTATAACCTATAATCATCCATTATAAACTCGATAAAATCAATATTCCATGTTAATGAATAAAGCCAAGTGTATAGTAGTATTGTTGTTAGCGTTGACATTTGTATGTAGTGCTCAAAATAAAAAATTAAAACCCAATAAAAGGCTGTTAAAGGTTATAGATCAGAATTTTAAAGATGGTGCCAGCCAGTATAATTTTCAAATGAAGAATATACCCGAAGGGAAGTTTCCTAAAACCTATTATTCTGAGGAAGACAAGCTTGAATTTAGCGGTTCAGACTGGTGGTGCAGTGGATTTTATCCGGGTACTCTGTTATACCTTTATGAGCAAACAAAGCAACAAACGTTGCTAACAGAAGCAGACCGCATGTTGAATTTATTAAAAAAAGAGCAGTTTAATAAAACCACACACGATTTAGGTTTTATGATGTATTGCAGTTTCGGTAATGCGAACCGTATTACTCCTAAACCTGAATATAAAGATATTTTGATCAATAGCGCCAAGTCTCTTTCGACTCGTTTTAATCCAACAGCCGGTGCTATAAAATCCTGGGACAATCCTGATCCTAGTAAATTGCTTGTTATTATTGATAACATGATGAATTTGAAATTGCTTTTTTGGGCAACACAGGTAACCGGCGATTCTTCATACTATAAAATTGCTGTAACTCACGCTAATACGACCCTTAAAAATCATTTTCGTGATGATCGCAGCTCTTTTCATCTGATCACTTATAATGCTACTGATGGAACAGTTAGAACAAAGACAACCGTACAGGGCGCGGCAGATACCTCGGCTTGGGCTCGTGGACAATCATGGGGATTGTATGGATTTACTGAAACTTATCGTGAAACGAAAGATAAAAAGTATTTAGATCAAGCAAAAGGTATCGCAAAATTTATATTAGATAACCCAAATCTGCCTGCAGATAAAATTCCGTATTGGGATTTTGATGCTCCCGGTATTCCAAATGCTTTACGCGATGCTTCTGCCGGGGCAGTTATTGCCTCTGCTCTAATTGAACTTAGTGGTTATGTTGATAAGCCTCTTGCTAAGAAATATAAATCTGCTGCAGAAACGATTTTGTTCTCCTTGTCTTCCGATCAATATAAAGCAACACGAAACACAAACGGGGGGTATATTCTTAAGCATTCTGTTGGGCATTTTTCTGCTAAGTCTGAGGTAGATGTACCGCTTACCTATGCCGACTATTATTTCATTGAGGCGATGAAGCGGTATAAGGACCTTGGAAATTAAGAACACGTTTTCGAATCGAATCGATGAATAAATTGCTTTTGTTACTAAGTATTCTGGTTTGTGCATCTAATGCAGCGCTTTCTCAAGCAAACGAGTCTCACGTTAAAACGATGACCGGAAATTTTGGTTGTCACAATTACATAAAATTCATAGGCTTTTATTTTCAAATCTGGTTTAAACGTATAACTATTTGTAGAGGCCATGAAACGTGATAAAGAGCTTAAAAAATAAACCTATCGATGAACAGATCTTATCTGATACTAAGTGTTTTAATTTTCGCGTATAACGCAGCATTTTCTCAAACCAATAATGTGCTTGTTGAGAATAATGACAGGAAATTCTGGTTAGCGCAATTAGATAAAATAGCGCGGCCGGTTTTTTCCAATCTGGCTAACGATCAGTTAACGAAAAATATGCCTGTAGAGCTTTCCATCCGGAGTAACGATCCAGAAGTGAGAATCAAGGTCGCCCCATTAGAAGCATTCGCCCGAACCTTTTGCGGGATTGCTCCATGGCTTAATCTGGAAGGTGGTAATGCCGAGGAGGTAGCCCTGCGTAACCAATATCGCGATTGGGCCTTGAAAGGTATTAGCAATGCAGTTAATCCAGCATCCAAGGATTATATGTACTTTACTACAGGACAATCAGTAGTAGACGCGTCATTTATTGCAGTTGGGTTTATAAGATGTCCGTGGGTATGGGAACATCTAACAAAAAAGACGCAAAAGCAGGTTGTGGATGCGTTTAAGTTAACTTCAAAAATTAATCCTCCATTTAATAATTGGCTGTTATTTGTCGGTATGATCGAAGCATTTTATTGCAAATACAATATGCCCTGGGATCCGGTAAGAGTTGAGTACGGTATGAGGCAATTTGAGCAGTGGTATGTTGGAGACGCAACTTATAAAGATGGTGAAAGCTACCATTACGATTATTACAACAGCTTTGTAATCTATCCTTATCTGGCGCAAATAGCTAAGATCATTAATGCCAGCAACGGGAATTATACAGCATTTCTGGAAAAATTCAAAAAGCGAAGTGAGCGTTATGCGATTATTCAGGAAAGATTGATTAACGCAGATGGAAGTTTTCCGGCTACGGGCAGATCGATCGTTTATAGAAGTGCAGTGTTCCAACATCTGGCTGATATGGCTCTGCGCGAGAATTTGCCGCAGGAACTGCATCCGGCTCAAGTACGTAGTGCACTTACCGCCGTAATAAGAAAAACGCTTGAGAGCCCTACTACATTTAACAACAAAGGCTGGCTAACTATTGGTTTGTATGGCGCTCAACCCAACATTGCCGATACCTATAATAATACAGGTAGTTTATATCTGAATACAACCATCTTTTTGCCCTTAGGCCTTCCTGAAAGTAATCCATTTTGG